>JALSPJ010000052.1 GCA_026985995.1 Anaerolineales bacterium | reverse complement strand
GACATCCTTGCGGCTCATGAGCGCGGTGGTAGCAGCCAGGCGCAGGCGCTCGATTTCTTCGTTGATTTCGGTGTCCTTTTCGATGTAGAGGTCCTGCTGGGGCACATAGGCCTCGGGCTGGTAGTAGTCGTAGTACGAGACGAAGTACTCCACCGCGTTGTCGGGGAAGAAGGCCTGGAATTCGGCATAGAGCTGGGCGGCCAGGGTTTTGTTGTGGGCCAGCACCAGGGCCGGCATTTGAAGCTGGGCGATGACGGACGCGACGGTGAAGGTATTGTGTACCCACAAACCGCCCCAGCCCGCCAGGAACGTTTCCGCCTCGGCCACGGACAAATCGTAAACCCACCCGGTGTCAGGCTCGACCCGTTCAACTTTCGCGATAGGTGTCCAGAAGAAGTGAGTCAGAAAGCTCAGGTGCTGCCAGGTTTCCTGAGCAGCCAGGGCAGGTGCTCGGGTCTGCAAAACCTTGAGATAGGCCTGCAAGGCGCGACGCTGTGGACATCGCCACCCGCGTTCCCAGGCGCGCAAGGTTCCAACAGGCAGGCCCGTATAGGCCGCGGCCTGGTAACGGGTCCAGCCCAGCTTCGCGCGCAGGGCCTGGAGGTCTTCCCCCGCGATGGGAACCACATCCACATTGCTGTTCCCCTTCTTTTGGAGCAGGGCTTCCAGCGCGGCCTGCTTATGGGGACTGCGGAAGCCGATGGCCCGGGCGAAATGCTGCAGGTTCTCCTGGCCCGAGATGGTCACTTGCATGTAGATGCTACCAGGGTGGTCGGTGTTGGTCGCCCGTTTACGGATGGGACGAATACGCGCCCAAATTCCGAAGCGCAGCAGGGCTGCCTGAAGGTTCGCAGCCAGAGTCGGGCTGGCCGTCACCGCGGTCACCGCAGAGGCCCGCTCGACCGCGCCATCCCCATCAAAATAGGCGCTCAGTAAGGCGGCCAAATGCTCCTGGGAAAGGGAGGGCCAGAAGGGAGGCAGACGCTTGTGGGTCGCGCGCGCGCCCATCCATTTGCGGAACAGGGCGCTCAGCACCGAGGACGAAATCTGGAAGTCTCCAGAAGGCCACTTGGACCATTTCATGTGCAAGGAACTGAGGATGCGCTCTAAATCGGCCGCCAACGAAGGAGAACGCACGCTAAGCAGAACCGCTCGCGGAGTGGCATGACCTTCGGCGAGGAAATATCCCAACAAGCGCATGAAATCGGCGTTGAGAGGGTACTGTACTGGAAGGCGATGGTACGCCTTTTTGCCACCCACCGTTGCATGCTTGGGGGACCAGACCGCCGCGAATTCCGGATAACGCTGCAACAAGGCCCGCCATTGGGCTACCCGTACCCCGCGGCCCCGCTTCCCCGTACGCATGGCCGAGATTTTGCTCCAGCCATGGGCAATGCCCACCTTCTCCAGCATCTGCTTCAGGATGTAGGGTCTGGAATGGCTCAGGAACCGTTCGATGGTATCCGGCGCTTCAACGAACAGCGGGGTATCTTCCAGATAAGGCAACAGGTCCAGAGTGCATAAGGGCTGGGCTGGCGAGGGGAGCCGGGTCGGAAGCGGCAGGTGGTCTTCGCCCGGTCGCAGGGCCTCGGTGGTGGCCAGGACCCATTGCCCCCGGCGCAACACCCAAAAGTTGTGCCCACCTGTGACCGTGATTTGACGCCCACAACGGGTGGTCAGGCGATATAAAGGTTCGCGCACCCGATGGCGCACGAACGCGAGCACGGGGAAAAGCCCGACACGCCGCGTCGCCGGCGAGAAAGCGAACGTGCGCCACCGCGCCGACAAGGTGCTGGCCGGGAGAATTTCGTGCTCCCCATCCCGAAGCACGGCTTCGGGATGCTCGTCAAACAGGCGGTCCAGGTACGGACCGATAGGAACCACCACGACCTGTTCCCCCTGGCCTTCATCGACCCATAGCCACACCGGGGCGTCTCCGGCCACGCTCTTTCCCGTGCCCGTGGCGCCCAGCAGCACCTGGTGACGGTAGCCGCGGCGCACACCTTCCACCAGGCGGGCGATGGCCTGGGGCTGGTCGCCGGTGGGTTCGTAGGGGGCTTGCAGGCGAAACTCGGGCATAGCGCAGCGCGAGTTAGATGATGTGGGGCAAATAGCGAAAGAGGGTGGAGGTTTCGTCTTTCAAGATGGCTGTGGCCACATCATACGACGCAGTCCGAACCTGACGCCGGCTTCTGGGCGCGCCCAAGGCCTCAAAAACATCCCACGGTAGGAACCAGGCAGGATTGGCTTCAGCAAAAGCGCGAATCGTCTTGCGCTTGATTTCCAAGGCGTCGCTGCGGGGAATTAAGATGTTCGCGTCGTTCCGGCGCGATTGCCACCAAGGCAAATCCGGGTCGGCATATACAAGGCCTTCTCGCAAAACAAACAAAGTCGCTACACGCCATAACTCGGGGCTGACCGACCGGCTCAACACATTGACCAGCCGCGTCGAGGGGGATTTAGGCAAAGATTTGATGGAATAACCACCCTCGCCATCCTCAAAAAGCAAGTCCCATTCTACCGTTTCCGTGCCTCGGTGCCGAACCGGAAGACCACAAGCACGCAAAGCAGCACCCAAAATAATTTCCAGGGCGCCGCCAACGACAAAACGATTTTCGCGTATGGTCGTATCGTAACGCTCATATAGAGCACCAATCGCTCGTTTGAGTTCTTCCCGCAGAGCGGAATCCTGTTCAAAACAGTGTTTAAAGGTGTGGAACCCCGCCCGCTCGCGTTGGAAAGTCATGATGAAACGCCTCCCTTAGTTGTGTCGCTGGCGGATTTGAACATCTTACGCGCCGGTCGGCCCGCGCCATGGCGGGTTTTGCTGCCCGGTCGCTGGCGCTTGAGATAGCCCCGGGGCGCGCCCAGCGGCACTTTCTCGAACCGGGCCACCAGCTGTTGGGCCCGCAGCTGCAACGGCTCCTGCAGCCGCGCGTGGGCATAAGTCACATAGCGGCGCTCGATGTCGTAACCCACGGCATGGCGGCCCAGGGCCAACGCCACCTTGGCCGTTTGGCCCGAGCCCAAAAAGGGGTCCAGCACCGTATCACCGGGATAGGAATACAACGAGATGAGCCGATAGGGGATTTCCTCGGGGAACGGGGCCGGGTGGTCCAACACCCCCGGCGGCACCGGCGCAATATGCCAGATGTTGTTGGCGACCTCTTGCACGAACAGCTCGTCGATGGTCATGCGCGCCCGGTCCCGGGCTGTGGGTTCCACCTGCCGATATAAAGGCGGGCCGGGCTTGCGAAAGAGCAAAATATACTCGGTCATAATGTTGGGGCGGTAATAGCCCGGATAGGGATGTTGAATGAACACCCCAGCGCGCTTGACCCCCGCGGTGGTTTTGTGCCAGATGATGTCCTGGTAGAACTCCCAGCCCGCGCGGCTAAGGCGGGCGCTCAAATCAAAAGGCAGGGGGTACAGACGCCCCTGGTACAGCACCGTGCCCACCACCACGGCCAAAAACCCGCCCGGACGGGTGACCCGCAGCACCTCGGTAAAAGCGCGGGTCATCCAATCCAGATACGCCTCGTAGTCCGCGGGCCCATACCCGCGACTGCGATAGAAAGCCTCCGCGTCGGCTGCGTGTTTGTCGTAGTCAATGGCGTTCCAGTACGGCGGCGAAGTCACCGTCAGCGTAATACTGCCATCGGCCAGCTCGGGCATGGTCTCGCTCGAGGCGATGTACAGGCGAGCCTGCACCGGCCCAAACAGCGTGGCGCGGGTCGCGCGCAGCACCGGACGCGCAGCAGATGGTTCCACGGCCTGCTCTCCTTCAGCACTTGCCAGAGGTATTGTACCATCGGGATGTCCGCTGGGGTGTCGCGTCGAGGGCGGTGCGCCCGGCTTTTGGCGCGCCATGCCATCCAGGCGACCCGGCCCGGCACCACGTGTTATCATTGAGCCATCGCCAGGTTTCAGGAGGCGCACAATGTGGCGGCCATGGCGCATGGTCAAACCCTGGTGGCTGGTTGCCGGGCTGTGGGGCTTGTGGCTTACCGGGCCTTATCTGGCGGCCTGGTGGCTCGGTCGGCAGCAAGGCCTGGTTTTCGCCGGTTTCTTGCACAACCCCTACGACAATTTTACCTACTTGGCCAAAATGTGGCAGGGCTGGCGGGGCGCGTGGGTCTACCGCCTGGCGTTCACCGTGGAACCCGGGCCCGGCGCGCCCATTTTTTTGTTTTACCTGGCGCTGGGCCATGTGGCCCGCCTCACGCAGGCCCCCCTGCTGACCGTTTACCATGCAGCCCGGTTGCTCACCGGCGGGCTGCTGTTCGCGGCCCTGGTGGTCGCCGCACGCGCCTGGTTCCCGCACGATGGATGGAGCCAGCGCTTCGCGGTGGCGCTGACGCTGTTCGGCAGCGGCCTGGGCTGGCTGGTCTTCCCCTGGGCGCGAGCAAACATCCCGCCCGATATGGGCATCCCCGAGGCCTTCCCCTATCTGGCCGCCATCACCACGCCGCATTTTCTCCTGGCCCAGGCGCTGCTGGTAGCCCTCATCGCCTGGCCGTGGCGGGCGGGGCGGCCGGGGGCCCGACGGGCCGCGTGGTGGGCCCTGGCCGGGGTGCTGAGCGTCATCTACCCCTTTGGCGTGGTGGTAGTCCTGGCAGCCCTGGCCGTGGGCGGTCTGCCGCTGTGGTGGTGGCAACGGCTGTTGCGGCGGGGGGAACCGACGCCCGGCCCGGCCTGGGCGCGCTGGCCCGAACCCTGGCGCCGGGCCGTGTGGGTGGCCCTCGGTGGGCTGCCTTATCCCCTCTACGCGCTATGGGCCCTGCGCCAGGACCCCACCTTAGTGGTGTGGAACGCGCAAAATGTGACCCCCAGCGGCCCCTGGTGGCTGATGCTGTTGGCCGTGAGCCCTGCGTTGCCCGCGGCCTGGCTGCTGGCCTGGGAAGCCTGGGGCCGGGGCCGCTTGCCCGCGGGGCACCAAAGCCCCACCTGGGCCTGGGGCTTCAACAGCGTGGTGCTCACCCAACTCCCCCTGGCCCTGCAGCGCCGCTTTTTCGTCGGCGCGTATGTGGCCGCGGCCTGGAGTCTGAGCGCGGCGTTGGCTCCCCTGGAAGCCCACCAACGCCGCCGGTGGTCCCAGGCGGTGTGGGCCTTGAGCCTGCCCAGCACTTTGTTGACCCTGGTGGGGCTTTTGCTGCTGGCCGCGCGCGGTTCCCCGGTGCTGTATCTTTACCCCGACGAAGTGGCTGCTTTTGCCTGGGTGCGGGAACACACGCCGGCCGAAGCCCGCTTCCTGGCCTCGGCCGAAAGCGGCGCCCGGCTGGCCGCGTTCACCGGCCGACGGGTGTTCGTCGGCCACCCCCTGGAGACGCCTCACCCGGACAAGGAAGACGCGTTTGTGCGCCGCATGTTGTGCCAGCCCGGCGACCCGCAAACCAAGGCCCAGGCTTTACAGCAGCGGGGCATGGACTACCTCTTCGTCGGCCCGCGGGAGCGGGAAATGTGCGCCGGGGCCGTGCAGGTTCCCCCCGACTTGCAGCCCCGCTTCACCACCGACACAGTGACCATCTACGGCTGGGCCAAATGATGGCCGCGGCTATAATGAAAACGGCAGCGCGCCAACGCCACCGGCAGGAGGAAAACGCCCATGGTCTTGCGCATCGGCCAGGTTTTGCGCCAACGCTATCGCATTCGGGAGGTCATCGGCCAGGGGGGCATGGGCTTTGTCTATCTGGCCGACGATTTGCGCCTGCAAGGCCGGTTGTGCGCTATCAAAAGCGTGCGCCACGACCCCACCCTGCCCCCCGAGGCCATCGAAGAGCTGCGGGCCCAGTTCCGCCGGGAAGCCCAGGTGTTGGCGCGGCTCGACCACCCCAACCTGCCCAAGGTCTCCGACTTCTTCAGCGAGGGCACCACCGACTATCTGGTCATGGACTATGTGCCGGGTTCGGATTTGCGCTTGCTCATCGAAGAAGCCCGGCAGGAAGGCCGCTTTTTGCCGTTGAGCCAGGTGCTGGAATGGGCCCGTCAGCTGGGCGACGCGCTGGCCTATTTGCACAACCAAAATCCGCCCATCGTGCATCGGGATGTCAAGCCCAGCAACATCAAACTGACCCCCGAGGGGCGCATCAAGCTGGTGGATTTTGGCCTGGTGAAGGAAATGAACACCGGCGACGCGACCATCACCGTCATTCAGGGCAAGGGCACCGCGCTCTACACGCCCCTGGAGCAATATGGCGCGGACGCGGGGCATACCGACGCGCGCAGCGACATTTACGCCTTCGCCGCTACCCTGTATCATTTGCTGACCAACGAACCGCCGCCCTCGGCCCGGGAGCGTTTTTTGCGGCCCAACGCGCTGCGCCCACCTCGCCAAATCAACCCCTCGCTGCCCGTGCGGGTGGAAGAGGCCCTCTTGTGGGGCCTGCGCCTGCACCCCGACGAGCGACCGCCCTCGGTGGAAGTCTTCCTGCGGGCTTTGCTGGGGCCCGGCCCCATGCCCCTGCCCGCGGCGCCCGGCGGGGCCGACGCCTTCCCGGCCACCCCAGCGGACGGTGTGCTGTTGGCCCTGGCCGGCTTCGCGGCCCTGGCGGGCCTGGTGCTCACCCTGTGGGCCGGGCCTTAGCCCGCCAGCAACGCGCCAGGCAGCGCGCTTCTACGGCCATGGCCCTGCCTCTCGGGCCCATGGCCATGCCAACCCCGATATAGCATAGCAGCCCCGTGGGCCCCCCGCCGGTTCCCCTGCACCACGCACCAACTGCTTCCCAGGGCTTTTTCAAGGGCTGACAAAGTCACACGGAGGCACCGGGAACACCGAGAAGCGGGCGAAATTGTTCTCCCCGTGTTCTCTGTGTCTCGGTGTGAGATTTAAATTCGGCGTTGTGGATGCCGTTGGTGTTCGAAAAGGAAAAAGCCCTGAAAACTTCTTCCTTCCTACTCTTGGAAAGCGGCCAAAATCGTGATAACATATTATCCCAACTCGCGGCAGCCTATTCAGTGAGGTTTCGTCTATGTCTCGCGTTTTTCCGAACAAATATATTATTGGCCTCACGGGGAACATCGCCACCGGCAAAAGCGTAGTGCGCAAAATGCTGGAGCACCTGGGCGCCTACGGCATCGACGCCGACCGCTTAGCGCACCGCGCCATCGCCAAGGGCGCGCCGGGCTACCAGGCCGTGGTCGAAACCTTTGGCCGCTGGATTTTGGGCCCCGATGGGGAAATCGACCGGCGCAAGCTGGGGCGCATCGTGTTCAGCGACCCCGATGCCCTGGCTCAGCTGGAGGCCATCGTCCATCCCTTGGTAGAGCAGGCCATCCACTACCTGGTCAACCGCGCGCCCCACAAAGTGGTGGTCATCGAGGCCATCAAGCTGCTGGAATCGGGCCTGCACAAGCTGTGCGACGCCATTTGGGTGGTCGATGCCCCGCCCGAGGTGCAAATGGAGCGGCTCATCAAACAACGGGGCATGTCCACCGAAGAAGCGCGGCAACGCATCATGGCCCAACCGCCCCAATCCCTCAAGCGGGCCCGGGCCGATGTCATCATCGACAACAGCCGCACCTTCGAATACACCTGGCGGCAGGTGGTGGACGCGTGGATGAAAATCCCCGGGGTGACGCCGGTGCAGCCGGTGCGCCGCACGGTGAAAGTGCCCACCGAAGCCCCGCCGGCCAAACCCAAACCCGCGCCGCGGCCGGCCAAACCCGCGGCCGCCGAGGCCCCCCGCCCGGCCGCGCCGCAAAAGGCCGCGCCACCCCCAACGCCGGCCGAAACCACCGTGCAGGTGGAAGTGGAACGCGCCACGCCCAAACACGCGCAGGAAATCGCGGACTTCATCGCCCGGGCCACCCGGGGCAAAGTGCGCCCCGGCCGGGCCGACATCATCGCCCGCTTTGGCGACCGGGCCTACCTGCTGGTGCGGCAAAACGGCGAGCTGGTGGGCCTGGTGGGCTGGCAGGTGGAAAATCTGGTCACCCGGGTCAACGAATTCTACATCCACTCGCCCCAGGGTGCGGGGCAGGCCATCCAGGCCGCCATGGATGAAGTGCTGGAGCGCTCTCGGGAATTGCAGTGCGAAGCCGCGCTGGTCTTTCTGCACCCCAAGTTCTACCAGCGCACCCGGGCCCACTGGCAACGCTTAGGCTTCCAGGAGCGCAGCGTCGAAGAACTCACCGTGCCCGCGTGGCAAGAAGCCGCGCGCGAATCGCGGCCGCCCGGCCAAAGCGTGATGCTCTTCAAGCAACTGCGCGTCGACCGGGTGCTGCAACCACTATAAGGCATTCGCCGACCCGCCCCGGCCCACAGCTGGGCCGAAAGGTCGCCCCCGTATTGCCGCGCGGCCCCGGTGGGGTTCCCCGTCGGGGCCGTGTGTATGCCGGTCGCTTTCATCGGAGGCAACGGGTGCAAACGCTGGTGGACAACCTCGCCCTCATCTTGGAGCGCTTCACCTGGGCCAGCCTGCTGGACATCCTGCTGGTGGCCATCATCTTTTACATCACCCTCACCTGGCTGCAGGGAACCCGGGGCATGGCCATCTTGCGCGGCGTGCTGCTGGTGGTCATGGGGTTGGGCCTGCTCACCAATTTGCTGGAACTGCCGGCCTTTTCGTGGCTGTGGAACACCGCGCTGCCCGCGCTGCTGCTGGCCATCCCCGTCATTTTCGCGCCCGAGCTGCGTCAGGCCTTAGAGCGGGTGGGGCGTCTGGGCGCGCAGCCGTCCACCCGCCGCGCGGTGGCGGGGCAGGTGGTGCAGGCCACGGTGGAAGCCATCACCAGCATGGCCGAAGCCCGCATCGGTGCGCTCATCGTCTTCGAGCGCACCACCAGCTTGGGCGATTACATCCAAACCGGCGTGCTGCTCGACGCGCTGGCCTCGCCGGAGCTCATCATCCAGATTTTCTACCCCAACACGCCCCTGCACGATGGCGCGCTCATCATCGGCCGCGGGCGCTTGCAGGCCGCGGCGTGCGTGCTGCCCCTCACTTCCACCACCGAGCTCCCCCTGCCCGACGGCGTGCGCCGATTGGGACTGCGGCATCGGGCCGCCATCGGCATCACCGAGGTCAGCGACGCGCTGGCCGTGGTGGTTTCCGAAGAAACCGGCCGCATCTCGGTGGCTCGCGACGGCTACCTCATCGGCGACCTCAACCCCGAGCAAGTGCGCAAACTGCTGCTGGCCGGGCTGGCTTCATCCCCCATTCGGGCCTGGTTTCGGGCCTGGCGGTTCGCATCGTGGTGGCGCCCGGCGCCCCCTTCCCCCCGGGATGAGACGCCATGACCTTAGACGCCCCTCGCGCCGCGCGCTCCTGGAAGCAACATCTGGTCAACTTCGTCACCGCCCTCTCCCTGGCCGTGCTGATTTGGATTTGGGCCGAGCTCAAAAGCGACCCCAATCGGGTCGACACCTTCCCCCAGCCCATTCCCCTGCAGGTACGCAACCAGCCCGAGGGCCTCATGCTGGTCAACGCCCTGCCTTCGGGGGTGCTGGTCACCCTGCGGGCCCCCGAAAGCGTGTGGGAACAGCACCTGCGGCCGGACCAAATCGAAGCCTGGATTGACCTGCAGGGCCTGGGAGTGGGCACCCACACCGTGCCCGTGCATGTGGCCGTGCACGCCCGGCCCGTGCAGCTGGTGACCTACCGGCCGGACCAGGTCACCGTGGTGCTGAGCCGCCTGGTGCAACGCACCATGGCCGTGCATGTCAAGGTGGTGGGGGAACCCGCGGTGGGGTACGAAGCCCAGCGCCCGCAAACCTGGCCCTATGAGGTCACCGTGCGCGGGCCCGAAGAAGCGGTGCAACGGGTGCAGCGGGTCGAAGCCCGCATCGACATCCAGGGCGTGCGGGAAACCGTGCGCCAGCAGGTGACCCTGCAGGCCCTGGACGCCCAGGGCTTGCCCGTGCCCCAGGTGCAAATCGAGCCCGCGTCGGTGCTGGTCACCGTGCCGGTGGAGCGCTTGGGCGGCTTCCGGGATGTGGTGGTGCGGGTGGTGCTGGAAGGCCAGCCCGCAGCCGGTTATCGCATTACCAATGTGGCCGTGCATCCGCCGGTGGTCACGGTGTTCGCCCAGGACCCGACCCTGGTTCAGGACCTTTCCTTCGTCGAAACCGAGCCCATCGTGCTCGACAACGCCACCGAATCCCTGGAACGCTTAGTGCCCTTGCGCCTGCCTGAAGGCGTTTCGGTCATCGGCGACGACCGGGTGCGGGTCGATATTCAAATCGAGCCCCTGGAGACCAGCATCACCCTCAACCTGCCGGTGGAAGGCGTGGGCCTGGCCCCGGGGTTGCAGGCCACCATCGCGCCCCCCACCGTGGATGTGCTGCTCAGTGGGCCCATTCCCGTGCTGGAAAACATGGACCCGCGCGGCAGCGTGCGGGTGGTGGTGGACTTGACGGGCCTGGATGTGGGCACTTATACTTTGGAGCCCCGAGTCGAAGTGGTTCCCGAGGCCGTGCAGGTGGTTTCGGTGCTGCCGGTGACGGTGGAAGTGACCATCGAACCACAGCCGCCGATGACGGCCACCCCGGCCGCGACCCCCACGCCGTGAGGTGCAGCATGGCCCGCCGGTCGCGACCCAAGCCCGAAAAGCAAGCCTGGCTGCTGCGCCAGCAATGGCAAGATGCGCTGCGCGCCGCGCGGCAGGCCCGTTTGGCTTATTACCAGCGCGCCGGGCGGGTGGTGCTGGTGACCCCCGAAGCCGCGGGCGAGGACCTGCTGGACAACATGCCCACCGCCGAGGCCTCCGCGCCGCCCGGGGAACCCAAGGGCCCGCGCCCCCGCGGCTGGCTGGACCGGCTGCTGCTGGCCGTGGAAGTGCTGGCTGTGGCCGGGCTGGCCTGGGTGCTGCTCAACGGCTTCAGCTTGCTCAGCACCCTCAACCAGGAAGTGAACGCCGCGCTGGCCCAGCCCACCTTCACGCCGACCCCGGTGGTGCGTGCGGTGGTGCTGCCCGGCGGCCACACGCCCCCCACCGCGCCCGGCGGCGCGCGGCCCAACGAGGCCGAAATCCCCGAACACCTGCGGCCCTACGCCCAGGCTTACCAGGCTGCGCTTACCATCCCCACGCCCAGCCCCGCGCAGGGCATCCGCATCCAAATCCCGGCCATCGATGTCGACGCGCCCATCGTCATGGGCGACGGGTGGGAGCAACTGAAAAAGGGCGTGGGCCAACACCCGGGCACGGCCAACCCCGGCCAGCCCGGCAACATGGTACTTTCGGCCCACAACGACATTTACGGCGAAATCTTCCGCGACCTGGACCAGCTCCAGCCCGGCGATGTCATCCTCATTCACACCCACAACCGGGTCTATACCTATGTGGTCACCGAAATTCACATTGTGGAACCCACCGATGTGCAATGGATGGCGCCCACGCCGGACCCCACGGTGACCCTGATTTCGTGCTACCCCTACCTGGTCGACAACCAGCGCATCATCGTGCGCGGCCGCCTGCTGCCGGGGGAAGGGAGCTGAGGCCGGCCCCGGACCGGGTCGCCGCGGCCCGCCGCGCGGCCAACGCCGGTTCCCCCGCCAAAACGCGCATGGCCCCCATAGACGCCGCGGGTACAATGAGAGTGTGAGGATTTCGCACAGGATAGAAAGGCGGTGCATGATGCGCAGGCAAAGATGGTGGCTGTGGGCCGGATGGTTGCTGCTGGTGAGCGCTGCGGCGTGGGCCCCCGCGCCAGTGGCCGTGGGCACCGACCCGGGCCCCAACGAGGGGGGGGAACCCTACGCGGGGGCCGCGGCCTGCCCGCCGGGTCTGTATGGCGTAAGCCCAGGCAATTGCCAGATGGTGGGCAGCGCGGCCTACCTGGCCACGCTGCAACAGCAGGGCTTTACCTGGGCGCGCGACGACTTCCCCGGGGTGCGGCTGCCGCTGACCTGGCTGGTGCTGCCCGACGAGCACACCCGCTACGCCTGGGTCACGGCCGAACGCCTGCGCCTGTATAGCAGCCCTCAGGCCGCGGTGGAAGAGCACGACAAACCCGCCCGCCGCATGGGACCCGGCTTCATGTACATTGCCTACAACCGCAGCCAGCGGGTGGGCGATAAAACCGCCTTGCACACCACGGCCGGCTATTGGGTCAGCCGCAAAGCCGTGGAACCGGTGACACCGTCCACCTTCCGCGGCTGGCTGTTCCCCGAGCAGCCCCCCACCCGGCCCTTTGGGTGGGTGCGCTTCCGCGAGGTGCGCCCCAAGGCCACCCCCGGCTTCGGCGCCTGGGATTACGCCCCTTACACGCTGCACCGCTACCAGCGGGTGCAGGTCTACGACCGCCGGGAAGTGGACGGCCAGGAGTGGTTGCTGGTGGGGCCTGATATGTGGGTGGAAGAAAGCCGCATCGCCACCGTCACCCCCCGCTCGGCTCCGCCCGAAGGGGTGCCCGGGAGCCGCTGGATTGAGATTGATGTCTATGAACAGACGCTGACGGTCTACGAAGACAATCGCCTGATTTTCGCTACCATGATTTCCAGCGGCACGGGGCAGTTCTACACCCGCCAGGGCGTGTTCCAAATTCAACGCAAGCTGGAAACCGAAGACATGCGCGGCGCGTTCACCGCGGACAAGCGGGATTTCTACTACCTGGAAGATGTGCCCTGGACCATGTACTACGACGGCGCGCGGGCCATTCACGGCGCGTACTGGCACGACGGCTTCGGCTTCAAACAATCCCACGGGTGTGTGAACCTGGCCGTGGCCGACGCGTATTGGCTGTTCCAATGGGCCCAGGAGGGCGACTGGGTGTATGTGTGGGACCCCACGGGCGCGACGCCCTTTGAGTAGCGGGAAGCGCGATGGGTGCCGCGTGCTGCGCCGGGAGAAGGAAGCCGCGGATGCACGCGGATAATCGCGGATAAAAAAGAAGAAACCACGGATGAACACGGAAAAACACGGAAGAAAGATAGCAAGAAGCAGTCAGCAGGGAGCACGGTAGGGGCGACCCGGCAGGTCGCCCGGCACGGTAGGGGCGCAGCGTGCTGCGCCCAGGGGAAGGGGGCCGCGGATGCTCGCGGATGGACGCGGATGAAAAGAGCAGTCAGCAGGGAGCGGTCAGCAGGCAGCGGTGAGCGCGGTAGAGGCGACCGGCAAGTCGCCCGGCGCGGTGGGGGCGCACGGCGGTGCGCCCTGGACGACCCGGCTGGTCGCCCGGCCTTTTGGAATGCGGCGGCCTGACGCCGCTTTGATAGGCGGCGGCCCGGCGCTGGGGAAGATTGAGGTGTCCATCTTTTTCGGGGCCGGTCACTACACGCATTAAACCCGCAACCTTGTCCCCGACGGCCCTTTGTAGTACCATACCGCGCACCCCATCGCCGAGGATGCTCATGTCGCTCACCCCGCAACGCCAACGCCAGCTGCAAACCTTCGCCCACCGCCTGGGCCTCATCTTCCACGATTGGGCCCTGCTCGACCTGGCCCTCACCCACCCTTCCTACCGCAACGAGCACCCCGAGGCCCAGGGCGACAACGAACGCTTAGAGTTCTTGGGCGACGGGTTGCTGGATTTCATCGCCGCGGATTGGCTGTATCGCACCTTTCCCCGTTTGCGGGAAGGGGAAATGACCCGCTGGCGGGCCCGCCTGGTGCAGGGGGAGCAGCTGGCCCGCTTTGCTGAAACCCTGGGCCTGGAAGCCGTGCTGCGCCTGGGCCGCAGCGAGCGCGACGACTGGGCCCGGGCCCGCACCTCGGTGCTGGCCGATGCCTTCGAGGCCCTGCTGGCCGCGCTGTATCTGGACCAGGGGCTGCCCGCGGCCCAGGCCTTCGTGGTGCCCCTGTTGCGCCAGGCCCAGGCCGAATGGGCTGCCCAGGGCGCGCCGGTCAATGCCAAAACCCGCCTGCAAGAATGGACCCAGGCCCGGGGCCTGGGCACGCCCCGCTATCGGCTGTTGGAACGCCGCGGCCCGGACCACGCGCCCTGTTTTCGGGTAGCCGTGGAGGTGCAGGGCCAGGAATGGGGCCGCGGCACGGGCCCCAGTAAGCGGGCCGCGGAACAGGCCGCGGCCGAAGACGCGTGGCAACGCCGGGTGCAATCTTCCCCCTGAAAGGCAGGGCCCATGGGCCGTAATTTCCAACGCCGGGTGGAAGACTTCGTGTGTGAAGTGTGCGGCCTGGCCGTGCAAGGCACAGGCTACACCAACCACTGCCCCCGCTGCCTGTGGAGCAAACATGTGGATGTGCATCCCGGGGACCGGGCCGCGAGCTGCGGCGGCCTGATGCAGCCCATCGGCGTGGAAACCCGTCGCGGGCGCTATGTGCTGGTGCATCGCTGCACCCGCTGCGGCCTGGTGCGCCGCAACCGGGTCGCGGCCAACGACGACTTCGAGGCCCTGCTGCGGGTGGCCCGGGGGGAACCCACCTGGCCGCGCTGAGGGGCCGGGCGACCTGCCGGGTCGCCCCTACCGTGCTCACCGCTCCCTGCTCATTGCTCCCTGCTCTTCATGCATCCGCGGTTTCATCCCCCGGCGCCACGCCGCGCGCCCCGCTCTGTGCTATAATTCCCCCGCACCGCCCGCGTGGCCCTGATGCCGCGCGGGGCTTTTTGGCGTGCGACTTCTCCTCAGGAGCAGGCCCCTCATGTACAAAACCCACGAATGCGGCACGCTGCGACCCCAACACCAGGGCCAAACCGTCACCTTGGCCGGGTGGGTGCATCGACGCCGGGACCACGGCGGCGTGACCTTCATCGACCTGCGGGACCACACCGGCCTGGTGCAAATCGTGGCCAGCCCTGAAATCAACCCCCAGGCCCACGCTGCGTTAGAGCATGTGCGCAGCGAATGGGTCATTCAGGTGCAGGGCACGGTGCGCCGGCGGCCCCCGGGCACCGAAAACCCCAAGCTGCCCACCGGCGAGGTCGAAGTGGCCGTGCAGCAGGTGCAAGTGCTCAACCCGGCCAAGCCCCTGCCCTTCGTGGTTTCCAAAGACGACCCCGTGGACGAAAGCGTGCGCCTGAAATATCGCTACCTGGACCTCCGCCGTCAGCGCATGCAGCGCAACCTGCGGCTGCGTTATCGGGTCACCAAGCTCATTCGTGACTTCCTTGACGCGCGCGGCTTCATCGAGGTCGAAACGCCCATTTTGTTCAAAAGCACCCCCGAAGGCGCGCGCGACTATCTGGTGCCTTCCCGCCTGCACCCGGGGCATTTCTACGCCCTGCCCCAATCGCCCCAACAGCTCAAGCAGCTGCTCATGGTGGCCGGGGTCGATAAGTACTTCCAAATTGCCCGTTGCTTCCGCGACGAAGACCAGCGCGGCGACCGCCAGCCCGAATTCACCCAGCTGGACCTGGAAATGGCCTTCGTGGACCGGCGGGAAGACATCATGGACCTCATCGAGGCTCTGATGCTGCACATCGTGCGCCAGGCCGTGCCCCACAAGCGCCTGCTGGCCGAGCCCTTCCCCCGGCTGACTTACCGCGAGGTCATGGCCCGCTTTGGCACGGACCGGCCGGACCTGCGTTTTGGCTTAGAGCTGCGCGACATCACCGACCTGGTGGACGCGAGCGACTTTCGGGTGTTCAAAGCCGCGGCCCAGGCTGGCGGCCTGGTCAAGGGCCTCAACGCCAAGGGCCTGGCCGGCTACAGCCGCAAGCAAATCGACGAGCTCACCCGCTTCGTGGGCCAATATGGGGCCAAGGGCCTGGCGTACTTCATCCTGCCCCCCGAAGGCGGCGTCAAATCGCCCATCGCCAAGTTCTTCCCCCAGGGCGTGCTGCAGCGCATCGTCGAACGCCTGGAAGGCCAGCCCGGCGACCTGCTGCTCTTCGTAGCCGACCGGGACCACGAGGTGGTCAACGAAAGCCTGGCCCGCCTGCGCCTGTTGCTGGGCGACCGCCTGGGCCTGCGGGACCCCAACACCTTGGCCTTCGCCTGGGTCATCGACTTCCCCTTTGCCTATTGGGACCCCGAAGAGCAACGCTGGGACCCCAGCCAGCACCCCTTCACCATGCCCCTGCCCGAAGACCTGCCCTACCTGGAAACGGACCCGGGCCGGGTGCGGGGCACCCAGTACGACCTGGTGCTCAACGGCAACGAGGTCGCGGGGGGCAGCATCCGCATCCACCAGCGGGAGCTGCAAGAGCGGGTGTTCCGCCTCATTGGGCTGGACATGGACACCGCGCGGCAACAGTTCGGCCACATGCTCGAGGCCTTCGAGTATGGCGCGCCGCCCCACGGCGGCATCGCGGTGGGGCTGGACCGGCTGGTCATGCTGCTGGCCGACGAACCCAGCATCCGCGAGGTCATCGCCTTCCCCAAGAACCAGGCTGCGCGCGACCTGATGGCCGGCGCGCCCTCACCGGTGACCGAAGAGCAATTGCGCGAGCTGCACATTCGGGTGGTGCTACCCGAAAAAGAGGAACCGCCCGCGGCCACGGGGTAAACCCGGGCGACCGCGCGCGGCGCGCTTCCCCCAGGAGAAACGGGTATGGAACTCACCTGGCTTGGCCACTACGCCTTTCGCCTTTCGCAGCGCGGCAAGGCCACGGTGCTCACCGACCCCTACGACCCTCAGGCCGTGGGGCTCAAGCCCATCAAAACCCGGGCCGAGGTGGTCACCATCAGCCGCAACACCCCGGA
>JALSPJ010000051.1 GCA_026985995.1 Anaerolineales bacterium | reverse complement strand
CTGCTCAGGCTGGGCGAAGGCTTCGTGGCCTGGCTGCGGGGGCCCGTGGAGGCGTTGCGCGAGGTGCTGCGGGGTGTCACCCTCCACCGTGCCTGGAAGGCCGTGGCCCTGGGCCTGGTGTTGCTGCTGCCCGTGCTGCTGTGCTTCGTGCCCATTTTGGCCACGGCCGACCCCGTCTTCGCCCGCTGGTGGGAGCGCTTCTTCGCCTGGGAAACCCTGTGGCGCTGGCTGGCCCGCCTGGTGTGGACCGCGTTTTTTGCCTGGTGGTGGCTGGCCCTGGCCGCAGTGGCCTGGTACAGCCGCCCCCGACCCCAGGGCATGGGCCATGGCGCGCTGCCGGCGGTGAGCGTGGCCGTGGTACTGGGGGGCGTGGCGACCCTCTTCGCCGCCTTCCTGGCCGTGCAGGCCCGTTTCCTCTTCGCCGACGACGCCGCGCTGCAGGCCTATGGCCTCACCCACGCCGAGTACGCGCGCGAAGGCTTTGGCCAGCTGGTGGTGGTCGCGGTGCTCACCTGGCTGCTGCTCATGGTTCTGGACGCGCTGCGCCGGGCGCCCGAGGGCCGCGGCGGGCGCTGGGTGCAGGCGCTGGGCGGAGTGCTGGTGCTGGAAGTGCTGCTTTTGCTGGCCTCCGCGGCCTATCGCCTGGGCCTGTATGTGCAAACTTACGCCTGGACCGCCACCCGCCTGTTGGTCGCGGTGTTCATGGCCTGGTTGGCCCTCGTGTTGTTGGGCGTGCTGTGGGAATGGCTGCGCCCCGCGCCGCATCGCTGGCCCCGTTGGGCCTTGCTGTTGCTGCTGGGCATGACGGCCACCTATGCTGTTTTGGGCCCCGCGGATTTCATCGTGCGGCGCAACTTGCGCCGGGCGGCTCGGCCCCTGGATGTGGATACCTTCTACCTGGTCGTTTCCGAGGAGCTGGGGCCCGGGCGTTGGGCTCCCCTGGAGCGGGCCTTAGACGACCCGGCCATTGCCGAGGAGGTACGCCAGCACTTAGGCGCGGTCATCGCCTGCTACATCGTGGAACTGCGCGAGGGTTATGTGCCCTATGGCCTGGGCATGGACGAGGCCCGGCCCGACTGGCGCTTTTGGGTGGCCGAGCGGATGCAGGGCGAGCAGGCCTGGCTGCGCCTGAAGGCCCGGGTGTTGCAGGCCTACCCCACCCGGCAGGTCGTCATCGACGATGGAACGCAGCACGGTTATCCCATCCACCAGGTGAACATCGATGGCCAATGGCGGCGCTGCGACATGCTGCTCTATCCCCCCGCCGGCGCGCCCTGGCGTTCCCCTTAGCCCCTCAACCACCAACCGCCAACCACCAACCGCTAACCTCCAACTTCCAACCTCCAACTTCCAAACTTCCAACTTCCAACTTCTCCCAGGAGGCCTCCCTTGCCAACGGCAGAAATCGTCACCATCGGTACCGAATTGCTTTTGGGTGAAATCGTCGACACCAACTCGGCCTTTTTGGCTCGCGGCCTGCGGGAGGTGGGCCTGGATCTGTATCGCATGACCACCGTGGGCGACAATCCCCAGCGCATCGCCCAGGCCGTGCGCGAGGCCCTGGCCCGGGCCGATGTGGTCATCACCACCGGCGGGTTGGGCCCCACCGTCGACGACCCCACCCGGCGGGCCATTGCCCAGGCCGTAGACCGGCCCCTGGTGTTTTCGCCCCAGGCCTGGCGCATGGTGCAGGAACGCTACGCGGCCCGCGAGTGCCCCGTGGGCGACAACGCGCGGCAACAGGCCTATGTGCCCCAGGGCGCGCGCCTCATTCCCAATCCTGTGGGCACCGCGCCGGGCTTCATCGTCGAAACCGAACAGGGCATCGTCATCACCCTGCCCGGCGTGCCGCGTGAAATGGAAGCCATGTTCACCCAAACCGTGCGGCCCTATCTGCGGCAGCGCTTCCCCCAGAGCGGCGTGCTGCGGGTGCGGCACCTGGTGGTGGAAGGCGTGCCCGAGGCCGAAATCGACGCCCGGGTGCGGGACCTGGAAGCCCAGGCCAACCCCACCTTAGGCCTCATGGCCAAGCCCGGCCGGGTGACCCTGCGCCTGACGGCCAAAGCGCCTTCGCGCCAGCAAGCCGAAGCCCTGCTCGACCGGCTCGAAGCCCAGGTGCGGCAACGCCTGGACCCGGCCTGGCCCGTCGCCCGCCGCGATGCCCCCGCGGAGGCCGAACCATGACCGCACCGCGCTGGGCTTTGGAGGCCCGTAACCTGCGCAAAGCCTTCGGCCCGGTGGAAGCCGTGCGCGACCTGACCCTGCAGGTGCGGCCCGGTGAGATTTATGTCCTGGTCGGGCCCGACGGCGCGGGCAAAACCACTACCCTGCGCCTGCTGTGTGGGGTGTTGGAACCCGACGCCGGCGAAGTGCGCATTTGGGGCCACGATGTACAACGCATGCCCGACCGGGCCCGGGACGAACTGGGCTATCTGTCCCAGCGCTTTTCCCTTTACGAAGACCTCACCGTGCTGGAAAACCTGCGCTTTTTCGCCGAAGTGCGCGGCGTGCCCCGGCAGCAGTGGTTCCACCGCAGCATGGAAATTTTGCGCTTCGTGGGCCTGGCGCCCTTTGTGCACCGTCGGGCCGGGCATCTTTCGGGCGGCATGAAGCAAAAGCTGGGCCTGGCCACGGCTCTGGTGCACACCCCCCGGGTGCTGCTGCTCGATGAACCCACCAACGGCGTGGACCCCATCACCCGGCAGGAATTCTGGCAGCTGATTTTGCGCCTGGCTCACGAAGAAAACATGGCCGCGCTGGTGACCACTTCGTATTTGGACGAGGCGGCCCGGGGGCACCGGGTGGGCTTTCTGCAGCAAGGCCGCCTGTTCATGGAGGGCACTCCCGAAGCCCTGCGGGCGCGTTTCCCCTATCAGGTGCTGCGGTTGCAGGGGGAACCGCTGCGCGAGTGGCGCGCGGCCGCCGTGGAACTGGACGCCGTGCACGCGGCCCAGCTTTTTGGCGACCGGCTGCATTTGTGGGTGCAGCCCGGAAGCGCGCGCCAAGTCAGCCGGGCATTGGCGCACATCGCCCGGGCCCGCGGCTGGCCTCGCCCCCGGGTCGAAGCCACCGCGCCCACCCTGGAGGATGTCTTCCTCGTCCACGCGCCCGGGTGAATTCCGGGCCGGGCACGGGGCAGGGCTTTTCCAAGGACGAATAAAATCACACAGAGGCACGGGGAACACGGAGAAACGGGAAAAGTTATTCTCTCTGTGTTCTCTGTGTCGCCGTGTGAAATTTAAATTCGGTGTCGTCGACGCCGTTGGTGTTAGAAAAAGAAAAAGCCCTGGAGCACGGGGTTGTTCGTGCCCCGAAAGGGCGCGTTTATGTTATAATCTTGTCACCCATCTCGCGCTTTGCGCCCCTTAGGGAAACGCCATGCGTTTGTTGCGAATCTCGCTGGCCTTGGGTGTGGGGCTGCTGGCCCTGCTGATGTATTTCTTCCCCCTGGGGCCCCTGGCTGCCCTGCAGTGGGTCTTTTACGACTGGGCCGCGGTGTTGGTGGCCGCGGCTTGGGTGCTGGGCCTGCATTACATGGCGCAACATCACTGGCGCGGCCTCATCCGTCGCCGCGGCGATTGGCCGGCTCGCGCGGTGCTCATTCTGACTCTGGTGCTCACTTTTGTCGTCACTTTGTTGCAGGGCCCCGGGGGGACCTGGACCCGCTGGCTGCTGGAATACGGTCTCATCCCGGCCGCGGTCAGCCTGTTTGCCGTGGCCGGTGTGGTGCTCACCTATCGCGGCCTGTGGCTCTTGCAGCACCGCCGGGACCCGTTGGCCTGGTCCTTCGCCGTGGGGGTCGTGCTCTTTTTGGCCGCGGACGCGGTGCGCTTTTTCACCGGCCGCCCCCAGGTGGCCCAGGCCGTGAGCACTTTGGAACGCTGGCTGGTGGTGCCCGCGTTGCGCGGGCTGCTGCTGGGCCTGGCTTTGGGCCTCATCACCACGGCCTGGCGGCTGCTGTGGGCCGCGGACCGGCCCTATGAAGACGAATAACCCGCAGGATGTGCGCTATGGCCGACGAACGACGCTGTCCCATGTGCGGACGCCCCAACCCGCCTGATGCTGAAGTGTGTCAGCACTGCGGCGCGCGGTTGACCTTTGTGGGGGCGGAACCCACCGCCGGGGACGAAGCCGCGTTTAGCACTTCGTGGTTCGAGGAACCCGAGCCCGAGGGCCGTGAACGCCCGCCCAGCACCGACGACACGGCCTGGTTGCGGGGCTTTTTTGCCACTTCTGAAGGCGAGGCGGCCGACGAAGAAGATTGGGAGCCCACCGGGGCCGAAGGCGAAGAAGCCCCCGCGCCCGAGTCCGCGCCCCTGGACGCGCGCCTGCACGCCTGGGTGGGCCCCGAGGCCGAAGCCGCGGCCGACGAAGGCGCAGCCCAGCCCGAAGCCGCCGCGGAGGGCCCGGCCGAGTGGGTGCCGCCGTGGCTGGGCACGGGCACGGGTGACTTGGAAGCCCCGCAGGCCGAACCCGCGACCGACGAAGGCGAAGGGCAGCCCGAAGCCGCCGCGGGGGGCCCGGCCGAGTGGGTCCCGCCGTGGTTGGGCACGGGCACGGGCGACTTGGAAGCCCCGCAGGCCGAACCCGCGGCCGACGAAGGCGCAGCCCAGCCCGAGGCCGCCGCGGAGGGCCCGGCCGAGTGGGTCCCGCCGTGGCTGGGTTCGGGCGACTTAGAAGCCCCGCAGGCCGAAGCCGCGGCCGACGAAGGCGCAGCCCAGCCCGAGGCCGCCGCGGAGAGCCCGGCCGAGTGGGTGCCGCCGTGGCTGGGCACGGGCACGGGCGACTTGGAAGCCCCGCAGGCCGAACCCGCGGCCGACGAAGGCGAAGGGCATCCCGAGGCCGCCGCGGAGGGCCCGGCCGAGTGGGTCCCGCCGTGGCTGGGCGCGGGCACGGGCGACTTGGAAGCCCCGCAGGCCGAAGCCGCGGCCGACGAAGGCGAAGCCGCGCGCGAGCAACCCGAGACGGGCTGGCTGCCGCCGTGGCTGGACCAGGAGACCGCCAACCTGGCCGAGAACATTGAAGTGCCCGCGGAATTCGAAGCGCAACCTGAAGCCTCCGCGACGCCCCCGGCCCCCGAACCCCAGGCCGCGCCCGAAGAGGAGCGGCCTGCCCCGCGGCAGACCGGCGAACTGGCCCTTTCGGTGGAAGAATTGGAAGCCCTGCTCGGCGAGAGCGAAGGGGAGCCCGCGGCCCCCCCTGAGGATTTGTTACTGGAAGAGCCCTCGCCCGCAACCGAGGAAGAAGCTGCCCCCGACTTGGAGCAGGCGCAGGTGCCCGAATGGCTGCGCCAGGCCGCGCCAGGCGCCGCGGGGCCGCCGCCTTCGGCCTCGGTGGTGGACGAAATCCTCTCCCGCGGCGAAGGCGATGAGGAAGCCCCCGAGGCCCTGGTGGGCATTCCCGATGTGTTGCCCGCGGTGCCCGAGGTGGCCCGCCCGCAGGTGCGCAGTCGTGCGCCCCTCACCTTGCGGCTGACCCGCCGCCAGGAGCAGCGGGCCCAGTGGCTGCAAGAGCTGCTGCAGGACGAAAAGCGGCCGCGCGATTTGGGGGCCGCGTGGCGCACCTTGCGGTTTGGCTGGCTGCGGGCCCTGGTGGCCCTGGCCCTGATGGTGGTGGCCGCGCTGGTGGTCTACACCTCCTGGGGTGCCCGCACCACGCCCGCGCCGCATCCTGCCTGGCAGGCTGCGTTTCAGGCCATCGAGGCGCTGCCGCCGCAGGCCCCCGTGCTGGTGGTGGCCGATGCTTCGTGGGCCACGGTGCCCGAGCTGCGGCCCGCGGTCGAGGCCGTTTTCACCCATTTGGGCCGCAAAGGCGTGCAAGGGGTGGAAATCAGCACCGTGCCGTGGGGCGTGGGGCTGTTCCCCGGGCCCGAGGGTGCAACCTGGCACCCGGTGGGCTTCGTGCCCGGCGGGGTGACCCTGATGGCGCAGCTGCAGCGCGCCCTGCCCTATGCCCTGGCCGGCGGACGGCCCTGGCCACCCGAGGCCCTGACGGCCTGGCGGGGGGTGCAGGGATTGCCGCAAACCGCGCTGGTGGTGGTGATTACCGACAACCCCGAAACCGCACGCTTGTGGGTGGAACAGGCCGGCCCGGCCCTGTCGGGTTCCTCAGGGTTGGTTTTTGTGAGCAGCAGCCAGGTCGAGCCGTGGCTGCTGCCGTATCTGGCCACGCCGGGCGTGCGGGGCGCGGTGCTCGGCGTGGAAGGTGCGTTGGCCTACCGCCAGGCCTTGGGGTTGCCCACCGAGTCCACCCAGCGCCTGTGGCAACGCTATCAGGCCTTGTGGGTGCTGGGCGGCGTGCTCATGCTGGTGGCTACGGCCGGCGCATACGGGCTGCAGCGGGTGGCCCGGCGACGCCAGAAATAGGACGGAGGCCATGGGTATTCCGCTCTCGTTGGCGCAGTGGATTGGCGAAGGGTTGGCCCTGCTCATCACCGCGGGGCTGCTGAGCTATGTGCTCTTCGGCAGTCACGATGTGTTTCGGCTGATGGCCTACGCGTTCATGGGCGCAGCCGGTGGCTTTCTGGCCGCGGTGGTGGTGCGGCAGGTGTTCGTGCAGCGGGTGGGCAGCGCAGCGCTGCAGGGCCTGTGGCCGGCCTGGGTGGCGCTGCTCCTGGCCCTGCTGTTGTGGCTGCAGCCCGTGGGCCGTGTGGGGCGCCGGTTGAGCGGCCTCAGCCTGGCAGTGCTCACTGGCGTGTCGGCCGCGGTGCTGTTGGGCGGCGCGGCCCGGGGCACATTGCTCCCGCTCAGCCGGGCGGCTACCCAGGGCTGGGGTGCGCAGGGCTTTCTGGAACACCTGGTGGGCGTGCTGGTCACCGCGGCGGTGCTGGTCTCCTTCCAGTTCGGTCGCCCTCGGGCCCGCTGGGGGCGGCGCGCCCTGGACATCACCCGCCAGGTGGGGCAGGTGTTCCTGGGCCTGGCGCTGGCTGCGGTGTTCGTGGCCGTCTATCGCACGGCTCTGTTCCTGTTGGGCGAACGAGTGGTCGCCTTGGGGCGGCTGTTGCACTTTCTCATCTTCGGCCAATGAGGCCGACATCTTCTCGCGTTCGAGGACCTTATGCCCGCTTCTCTGGTGGAAACCGATGTCTTCCTGGCCCTGGATGTAGGCACGGCCTTCACCCGCGCCTTCCTTTTTGATAGTGTGGAAGGCCAGTACCGGCTCATCGCGGTGGGGCAAGCGCCCAGCAGCGCCGGTCCGCCCAGTCACGACGCACTTTTGGCTGTGGAACAGGCCATCGAAGATTTGCAGCGCCTTTCGGGGATGCGCCTGCTGGACGAAGACGGCGCGCTCATCGTGCCCACTTCGGCCACCGGCGAAGGCGTGGACGCGGTGGTGGGCACCGTATCGTGCGGCCGGCCGTTGCGGGTGGTCATCATGGGCGTGCTGCCCGAACTGTCGGTGGCCAGCGCCCGGCGGGTGGTCACCGGCGCGTATGTGGATGTGGTGGCCACCTTCACCGCCACCGACGCGGCCACCCTGGAAGAACAAGTGCAGCGTCTGGTGGAATCCTACCCCGACATCATCATCCTGGCCGGGGGCACGGACCGGGGCGCGCGGCAGGCCGTGACCGCCCATATTGACCTGTTGCTTTGGGCCGCGCGGCTGTGGCCCCTGGTGCAGCGCCCCTGGATTCTCTTCGTGGGCAACCAGGCCCTGGCCGAAGGGGTGCAAAAGCGCCTGGGCGCGCATTACGAAGTGCGTCTGGCCCCTAATGTGCGGCCTTCCATTACGCAAGAAAACATCGCCCCGGCCCGGGAAGCCTTTCTGGACATCTTCCGCCTGTTGTGGGCCGCCCGCACGCCCGGTCTGGAAGATTTGCATGTGCTGACCAAAGGGCGTTTTGCCCTTTCGGCTTTGGGCTTTGGCCGTCTGGCCCGCTATTTGCAGCGCCTCTATGCGCCGGGGGGCGTCTCCCTGGCCGTCGATTTGGGCGCGGCTTACACCACCGTGCTGTGGGGAACCCTCGACGGGGCCGAGCAGCGCACCCTGCCGTGGGGCCTGGGGCCCGGACTGGCCCCCTGGGAAACGCAGGCCGCCTTCATCCGCCAGGTGGAAGCCTGGGCCCCCATGGAAACCTTAGGCCCCCAGGGAATGCGGGTGGCCGACTTCGTGCACTGGAAGCGCTGGCACCCCTTCACCCTGCCGGTGGAGGAAGCCGGGGTGGATTTGGAGGAAACCCTGGCCCGGACGCTGCTGCAGCAGGTGGTGCGTCACACCGTGGGTTCCACCCCGCAGGTGGATTTCTTGCTGGCTTCGGGGGGCGTGCTTTCGGCCGCGCCCGAACCCCAGCGCGCGCTCCTCACCCTGTTGGATGGGGTGCAGCCTCGCGGTCTGACCACCGTGGTGGTGGATTACGCCCAAATGGCCGGCGTGTTGGGCGTGCTGGCCGAAATCAACGAATATGTGGTCGTCCAGGTGGTGGGCTCCGCACCTTTCAGCCCCCTGGCCACGGTGCTGTCGCCCTCCTGGCGGGGCCAGCGTCGTGAGGGCGCGGCTGTGGCCCAGGTCACCCTGGCGTACCCCCACGGCGAAGCGGTGAGCCGAACGCTGCACGCGGGGCAGCTGGTGCGCCTGCCCTTGGCCCCCGGCCGCCGGGCGGCCTTGAC
Source organism: Anaerolineales bacterium (assembly GCA_026985995.1). Classification (GTDB taxonomy): domain Bacteria; phylum Chloroflexota; class Anaerolineae; order Anaerolineales; family DRMV01; genus JAADEN01. The sequence goes on along the minus strand of JALSPJ010000051.1, from coordinate 8,064 downwards.
GGTGCAGCCGCAGCGGGGTGTGGATGTGGGTGCCGGGCCGGGCGAGCCGTTGCAGCGGGAGGTCATGGGCAGCCTGTTGGGGGTGGTACTCGATGGCCGCGGACGGCCCTGGCAACCGCCCGCGGATGTGGAAGCCCGCCGCGCCCAATGGCAGGCCCATCGCCAGGCCCTGCGTCGTTTGACCCAGGAGGTGCGCGCATGACCCAAGGCACGCAGGAACTCACCCCGGGCCCGGCGCGGCCGGTGTGCCACATCATGCCCCTGGCCCGCGTGGAACGCGAACGCCGGCTGCCGCGGCCCGGTCAGGTGCGGGTGGCCGAGGGCCGCGAAGTGACCTTTGCCGAGGTCATCGCGGCCACCCCGAAGCGCCATCGGGTGCTCATCCTCGACCTGGCCCGCGCGTTGGGCCTTTCCCCCAAACAGGTGCGGCAGGCCATCAAGGTGCGGGCCCGGGACCGGGTGGAAAAGGGCGACATTCTGGCCGAATGGCGGCGGGGCCTGGTTCGCCGACGGGTCACCGCCCCCCAGCGAGGCCGGGTCATGGGTGTGGATGCCCGGGGGCGGTTGCTCTTGCGGGTGGGCATCGAATGGGATGAAGTGCGGGCCGGGCTCAATGGGCTGGTGGCCCGGGTGCTCGAGCCGTGGGGCGCGGTCATCCGCGCCGAGGGTTCCTACATCGAAGGGGTGTGGGGCAACGGCCAGGTCGCAGCCGGCCTGTTGCGCCCCCTCACCGCCCGCCGCAACAGTCCCGTGGACGAAGACGACCTGGGCCTGGAGCACCGGGGCGTGGTGGGCGTGGCCGGATATTGCGTCAACCCCAAGGTCCTGGCCCGGGCCGAGGAGCTTTCCTTCCGCGGGCTCATCGTCGGCGGCCTCTCCCACGCTTGTTTGGAAGCCGCCCGCGAGGCCTCGTTCCCCGTGCTGGTGACCGATGGCTTCGGCCCCACGCCCATGAGCGAGGAGGCCTTCCGCCTGCTCACCTCCGCGGAGGGCCGGAGCGCGGTGGTGCTGGCCGAACCGTGGGACCAGGTGCACGGCGCCCGCCCGTGTGTCATGCTGGACCTGCCGCACATCTCCCAGGCCGAGATGGTGCGCCCGGGCGAGCCCCTGCTGCCCGGCCAGAATGTCCGGGTGCTGGACCCCTTCCACCCCGGGCAGACGGGCGCCCTGCTGTCTTCCACCCCCCGCTGGGAGCGCCTGCCCAACGGGCTGAAGGCTCAGGTGGTGGATGTGCGTTTACGCAACGGGCAACGGGTGACGGTGCCAATTGTCAACATAGAAATTTTACGATAAAATACGCTCTATCGACCTCTTTCGCCCGCACAGGAGGACGCTATGCAAGACGAACGCTTCCCCCCCGATGATGACTTTGGCGGCATGTTCGACGACGACGAACTGGACACCGCGAGCCAGGACGACATCGAAACCGATAAGCTGGAAGAAGAGGGCCTGTTCGAGGAAGAAGGCGGCGAAGAAGAGGGCGCCGCGGCGGACCGCACCTTCATGATTATCGCCATCGCTTTGGGCGCGCTGGTGCTGCTTTCCTTGTGCGGCATCGGCAGCTGGGCCCTTTTCATACGCCCCAAGCAGGCGGCCCAGGTCAACGCGCAGGCTACCAGCATCATGCTCACCAACACCGCCATCGCCGCCACCAGCACCGCGGTGGCCCAGGCCACCCAGCAGGGTCCCGTGGGCACCCCGGCCCCCGGTGGGGAAGGCGCCGGCGCGGCCGGTGGGCAACAGGCCACGGCTTCGCCCACGCCCATGAGCCCCACCCCGACCCCCATGCCGCCCACGGTGACGCCTACGCCACCACCGCCTACCCCCACGCCGGTGGTCTTCCAGGCCTCGCCTACGCCGGTGGTGCAGGTGCAGGGCACGCCCACGCCGCTCATCAACCCCACTTCCATCGCGGCCACAGCCACCGCCATTGCCGCTGCCGCCATCGCCACCCAGCAGGCCATTTCGGGCGGCGGCGAATTGCCCGACACCGGCCTGGGCGACACGCTGCTCACTTCCCCCCTGGGCCTGCTGGCGCTGGCCGTGCTGTTGGTGCTCATCATCGTCTTCGCCCGCCAGGCGCGGCGGCGTGCATAGCCGCACCCCCCAGGAGGCCGGCCGATGACCCGGTTGGCCGCCCGGCTCTACCGCCTGCAGCAGCTGGACAGCCGGCTGGACGCGCTACGCGGCCGACGGGACGCCCTGCGCTGGGACCTGGAGAACGACCTCACCGTGGCCCGGGCCCAGGAGCAGCTGGAGGCCGCCACCCAGGCCTGGCGCGACGCGGAGGCCGCCTTCCGCCGGGCCGAGGCCCAAAGCCAGCGCCTGCGCGATAAACTGCGCCGCGAAGAGGCCCGCCTCTACAGCGGCGAGGTGACCAACCCCAAAGAGCTGCAGGCCCTACAGCAGGAAGTGCAAAGCCTGCGCCGCCGCCTGGACGCCGCGGACGAGGAAGCCGTGCGGCTTTTGCTGGCCCTGGAGGAAGCCGACGACGCGCGGCAGGCGGCCCAACAGGCTCTGCAGCAGGCTCAAGCTGCCTGGGAAAGCCGCCGCGCCCAAATGCAACAAGAACTGGCCGCGGTGGAAGCCGAACTGCGCGACGGCGAGGCGCGGCGGGCCGAGCTGTGGGCTGCCTTGCCGCCCGAGGCCCAGGCCCAATACGACCACCTGCGCGGCCGCAAGCGCGGCATCGCGGTGAGCGGCATGCGCGAGGGCACCTGCCTGACCTGCGGCGCCAGCCTGAGCAGCGCGGTGGTGCAGCGAGCGCGGCAGGCCGTGGACCAGCTGGTGTTCTGCCCTTCCTGCGGCCGCATTTTGTACCCTTTGGACTGAGCGAACCATGCGCTGGCCTTCCTTCAACTGGTTTTGGTTCCTCGTCGGTTTCGTCAGCGGCATCGCCGCTACCCTGGCCGCCCGCCTGGTGCGCCAGAGCATCGACCATTGGAAGGCCCAATGGGCCCGCCGCCACGAACTGCGGGCCGAGAACCGCCTCAAAATCGCCCGTCGGCGCTGGCGTTACCTCTGGCTGCGGCGTTTGCAACACCTGCATGTGGCCGCGCCCCTCTTCCCCCTGGAAGACATCGTGCTGGAGCCCCGGGTGCTGCCCTGGCCGTCCCTGGTTCCCCCCGACGAAAGCCCCCTGGTCTCGCAAGTGCATCAGGAATGGCCCTTTTCGCCCGACGCGCCCGTGCTGGCGAGCGCGTATCGGACGCCTACCCTGACCCTGCCTCAGGCGCTGGCCCAGGGTGCGTCGGTGTTGCTGGTGGGGCCGGCGGGCAGCGGCAAGACTGTGGCCCTGGCCTGGCTGGCCTTGCGCATGTTGCAGGCCAAACCCAACGACCCCAACCTGGGCGACCTGGCCGGGCTGTGGCCCTGGTGGGTGCATGTGGACGCGCTCGCGCTGCCACCCCCCGAGGAGGACCCGTTGGCCCCTGTGTGGCAGGCGCTGAGCCAGGGCCTGCCTCAGGCCGAGGCGGCTTTGCTGGTGGAACGCTGGCAGCGAGACGCGCGCAAGGGCAAGGCCGTGCTGCTGGTGGATGGCCTGGACGAGGTGCCCCCTGCGCGGCGGCCGCGGGTGGTGGCTTTCCTGGAGCAGGTTCACAAGGTATACCCCAATCTGCGGCTGGTGGTGGCGGCTGCGCCCGATGCCTGGGGCCCGCTCACCGAGCTGGGCCTGGTTCCCTTAGGCCTGCAGGTGTGGGATGAGACGCGCGCGGCCGCGTTCGCCCGCCGCTGGCTGGAAGCCTGGCACAGCCAGGTGGCTCCCCGGTTGGAGGGCCGCGAGCCCTTACCCGACGATGTGTTGCTGCGCTGGTTCATGGCCGCGCCCGTGGGGGTACAAACGCCCTTGTATTGGACCTGGCGCTTGTGGCAGCTATGCGCCGGCGACGCCGCGGGGCACGATTGGGCCGCCCTGGCCGCGGGCTATGTGCGCCGCATGGCCGCCCTGGCCCAGGGAGACCCCGCCGCCCTGGAAGCCGCCTGGGCCGATTTGGCCTACCAGCGGTTGTGGCCCTTGGGCCGCGCGGAGGAAGCGCCCGAGGGGGCCCGGGACGAGCAGGAGGCCCTGCGCGCTGGTTCCCAGGCCGGATTGCTGCGGCAGCATCGCCCGGGAGCCTTCGGCTTTGTTCAGCCCGTGGCCCAGGCTTATTTGGCCGCTCAGGTGCTGGCCCACGGCCAGGGGGAATGGCCCCGGGGCCCGTGGTGGCATTTGCTCACCTGGACCTTGGGCTTTTGGGCCTTGCACGGCCAGGGCAGCGCGGCCGCGCAACCGCTGCTGCGGGATGGCCGCGCGCCTTTACTTCCCGGCTTGTGGGAAGCGGCCCGGGCCGTGGCCCTGGCCCCCCGGGTGGGGTGGGGCAAGGTGGTCTATCAGGCCCTGGCCAAGTGGGTGCAGGCCCCGGGGTGGCCCTGGGCGCAACGCCTGCGCGCGGTCGCGGCTTTGGTGGAAGCCCATCCCCCGCGGCTGGGCACTTTCTTCCGCGGGCTGCTCAAACACGCGGACCCCACGGTGCGGGCCGCGGCCATTGTGGGCCTGGGTTTGCTGAAGGACGCGGTGGCCCTGCCTCTGCTGCAAGAGATGCTGGCCCGGGAAGACCTGCAGCCCCTGGAGCGCCGGATGCTCTTCCTGGCCCTGGCCCGTTACGACACCCGCAAGGTGAGCGAAGCCCTGGCCGCCTGGCTGCTGGAAGACGACGACGAAGCCCGTCGCGAAGTGGCCGAGGCCCTGGCCCTGGCCCCGGTGTGGGGGCACGAGGTGCTGCGCGAGGCCGCGACTTACGAGGACGACTTGCTGGTGCGCCGGGCCGCGGTGTATGGTCTGGCTCAGGTGCCCGAGCCCTGGGCCCGGGAGCTGCTCGCCCAGCTGCGGGAAGAAGACCCCGAATGGCTGGTGAGCAACGCGGCCGGGCAGGTGTTGGACGCCCTGGAAGAGCCGTCGCCCTTGGCGCCGGTTCCCCCGCGGCCCTTGCACGAGGAAGCCTGGCTGCTGGCCTTTGCCGCCCGCCAGGGGCTGAGCATCGCCGTGGGGCCCCCGGCCCAGGAAACTTTGCGCCGCGCCCTCACCGAGGGCAACGCGGACGAAAAGCGCCGCGCGCTGCGCGCGCTGGTGCATTTGCCCGACGCGCGCTGGCTGCCCGACATCGGCGCGCTGTTGGGCCAGGGCGATTTGCTGGTGGAAAACGACGCGCTCTCCACCTTGTGGTGTTTCTACTGGAGCGGCGTGAGCTTGCCGCTTACCTTAGGCTAACCCACCCGCGGGGAGGACATCCATGGCTGTGCAGACCACACCGCAGGTGACCCACGCTGTGCGCCACGCCGACGACATTCTTCCTCTGACGCGCGAGCATCGTGACGCGGCGGTGCAAACCTTAGGGGCCGCGTTTGCCGAAGACCCCCTCATCCTGTGGATGTCGCGGCATCCCGACTTCCCCTACACCGCGTTCGACCAGATGATTGACGCCTATGTGGACACGGGCACGAGCTGGATTATGGCCGACCATTCGGGCGCGCTGTTGGGCATCCCGGCGGGGGTGCCCAAGCCCAAAGCGCCGGTGGGCCCGGCTTTGGTGTGGCTGCTGTGGCGCAAATATGGCCTGGGCACCCTGGTGCGCGGGGTGCTGTACGACTTGTTCTCCGCGTCCTTCCCGCCCAAGCAACCGCATTACTACGCCTACGCCATTGGCGTGAAGCCCGGGTTTCAGGGTCGGGGCATTGGCACCCGTCTCATGTCCACCTTCACGGCCCAGGCCGATGCCGCGGGGGTGCCGGCTTTTCTGGAAAGCGCCAACGAGCGCAATCTCAGCCTGTACTTGCGCCTGGGTTTTCGCATTGTGGGTGAAACCGATGTACCCCTGGGCGGGCCGCACATGTGGCTCATGTTGTATGAGCCGCGTGGGCAGGCATGAACTGGCAAGCTTTGGCCGTCGCCCTCAAGGACCGGGCCCGGGCCCTGGGCTTTGAGCTGGTGGGCATTACCACGCCGGACCCGCCGCCGCACTTCGCGGTTTACCGCCAGTGGGTCGCCGCGGGGTACCACGGCGATATGCATTACCTGGCCACCGAGCAGGCCCTGGCCCGCCGCGCGGACCCGCGGCGCATTCTGCCCGAATGCAAGAGCATTCTGGTGCTGGGGGTGCGCTACCCGGCCCAACCGGAGGTTTTCCCCCAAACCCCCGACGACCACCCCCGGGGCCGGGTGGCGGCCTATGCCTGGGGCGACGATTATCACGAGGTGCTCAAGCCCCGCCTGCGGGCCCTGGTGCAGTTTCTCGAGGAACGCGTCGGCCGGGCCGTGCCCAACCGCTACTACACCGACACGGGCCCCATTTTGGAGCGCGACTTGGCCCAGCGGGCCGGTTTGGGCTGGGTGGGCAAGAACGGCAATCTCATCGCGCCGGGCCGGGGGTCGTACTTTCTCCTGGCCGAGATTCTCCTGGGCCTACCGCTGCCGCCCGACCCGCCCTTCACGACGGACCATTGCGGCACTTGCACCCGCTGCATCGAGGCCTGCCCCACCCAGTGCATTTTGCCCAACCGCACCATCGACGCCCGGCGTTGTATTTCGTATTTGACCATTGAGAACAAAGGGCCCATCCCCGAGGCGCTGCGGCCGCAGCTGGGCTCGTGGGTCTTTGGCTGCGATGTGTGCCAGATGGTGTGCCCGTGGAACCGGCGTTTTGCCCCGCCCGCCGGCGACCCGGCTTTCGCGCCGCGGCCGGGGGTGCCTTTCCCCGATTTGCTGGCCGAGATGCGCCTGACCCCCGAGGCGTTTCGGCGCAAATTCAAGGGCAGCCCGGTCAAACGGGCCAAGCGGCGGGGCTATTTGCGCAATGTGGCCGTGGCCCTGGGCAACAGCCGGGACCCCCGGGCCGTGCCGGTTTTGGCCGCCGCGTTGCGCGACGAGGAGCCCTTGGTGCGGGAACACGCCGCGTGGGCCTTGGGCCGCCTTGGGGGGCCAGAGGCGTGTGAGGCGCTGCAAGCCGCGCTGGACGCGGAGACGCACCCCCAGGTGCGGCAGGCGTTGCAGCAGGCCCTGGCCGCGTGTGACGCGGCCGAGCCAGCGGGTTCCGCGGCTTCAGGGGCAGCGCCAGCCTAAGCGGTGCAGCAGGGTGGCCCAGCGGGAACCCACATTGACCCACCAGCCCGAGGCTCGCGGGGTGGGCCGGGCGTGGGCCAACGCGGCGCGCAGTTCCTCCGGGGTGGTGAAGGGCGGCAGTTGGGTGGCGGCCAGGCCCACTTCCGCGGCCAGATGCGCGTCGGAGCCCGAGACGATGGGCAGGCCGTGGGCCTGGGCCCAGGCCTGGGCTGCAGCGTTGGCCCCGGGTTTGCGGGTGCGGGCGTTGAAGCCTTCCACCGCGTCGAGCAGGGGCGCGAGCTGGGCCAAAGTCTCGGCCCGAAAGCCCTGCCGCCAGGTGTCGAAGGGGTGCGCCACGGCCAGCACCGCGCCCTGGGCCTTGAGCCGCCGCGCGGCTTCCAGGGGCGGTAGGCCGGGCGGTACGGCTTCTTGCACGAACCAGGCCAGCAGCTCCCCCTCGGTGGTGAGCACTTCCTCGCCCACGATGACCAGGTCGGGCGCCAGCGCGTGCGCGGCCCGCGCGCCGGCGATGGTGTTGTGGTCCGTGACCACGATGCGCTGCAGCCCCCGGGCCCGGGCCACGCGCACCAGGGCCTGGGGGGACATGAGCCCGTCTTTGGACGCGCAGGTATGGCTGTGGAATTCCACCCGCCACAGGGCCGGGGGCGTGCTTGCGGGGCCGGTCATGCGTCTTTTTTGGGCTTGCGGCGTCGGCGGGGACGGTAGAAGGCGCGTTCGTACAGGCGGCGCAGGCCGTGTTGCAGACGCTGCTGAAACAGGCGGGCCCGGATGGGGTCTTCGGTGGGCCAGCGGGGCAGCCATTTGGCGGTGAGGACCTGGGCGACCTCTTCGGGCTCTTGTCGGGCCGCAGCCGCGGCGCGCAGGTCGGCTTCCAACACCTCAAGCCAGGCGGCGAAGGTCTGCACGGCTTCCCAGGGCAGCACCCCGTCGCGACTTCCCACGAGGGTCCAGCCCTTGTAAGCCTGCCG
>JALSPJ010000050.1 GCA_026985995.1 Anaerolineales bacterium | reverse complement strand
CGTTGGTCCCGGCAGGAGGGGGTCACGGCATCGTGCACCTGTCGTTGGGCCGCCAAGTCATCCAGCCTTTGTCGGCACCAGGTCGCCGTCATGCTGACCATCATGGAGCAAGAGCGGCAGGGTAAGGCCCAGGCCGTGTGGGAAAAGGAACTCCTGGAAGTGCTCCATGCCTGGCGGACCCACAAGCGCCAACGACCGCCCATCGCGCGCGAGGCCGTAACCGGCCCCTACTACTTAGCGTTTGCCTTGCACCCCATCCGCACCGCGTACGGCCACAGGAACTTTCCCCTCATCCCCTTGTACTATCCCCTCCCGCCCGAGCATGAGCCGAGGCCCGAAGAAGCCCTGGCGCTGCTGGAGAACAACCCCCAGGCATGGCAGGCGGCCCAGGCGTACCTCCCCGTGACGCAATGCGCCAACCTGCCCCCTGAAGCCGTAGGGGGCGCCAACCTGGTGATTGGCCTGATGCCCAGGGATCGGTACTACTATCTCAGCGACGACACCTTAAGCCAGCTCAGCACCGCGCTCCTCAGCCTGCGGGCCCTGAGCCTCCAACGCCCGGTTCCTCTGTACCTGTTCCTTTCCAAGACCGCCGGCACCCTCTTGCGCTTCTGGCCCCCAGAGCAAACCCTCGACCTGCATCTGCAGATGCACAGCGGGCGCCAATCCTTCACCCTCACCCCCGTCCTCCGCTGGCAGGGCCAGACATTCACCCCGCATCAAATCAAAACCCTCTGGGAGACGCCCTTTCCGGTGGTGGTTCTGGACCGCCGCTGGCTGCTCCTGATGGATGACCCAGCGCAAAGCCACGCCTGGGAGCTCCTCGAAACCCTCAACCGCCTGGTGCGCATCCCCAAGGTTGCCCAGGAGCGCTTCCTGCAGACATACCTGCCCCAAATCTTGCAGGAAATTGGGGTGGAAAGCCAGGACCTGCAGATTCGGGACCTGCCCGTGGTCCCGCCCCAACCCCGCCTCTACCTGCGAGAAGACGAAGAGCACGGGCTGGTGGCCGAGCTATGGTTTGCCTATGGGGAAGAGGAAGTGCCCTACACATCCCGCGCCGCCGAAATCATGGTGCTGCCCACCGAGCAGCCCTGGGTGTACAAGCGCCTGCACCGCGATGTGGAGGCCGAGCGGAAGTATTTCCAGCTGGCTGTCTCGGCCGAGCATGGCCTCAAACGGGGCACCAAAGACCGGCCCGAACGCCTGCTGCTGCGCAAGCGGGTGCATCCCATCGACTTCCTGATGGAAAAGGTGCCCAAACTGGCCCAGGCCGGCTTTGAAATCTACGGGGAAGAAGAACTCAGCAAGCACCGCGTCAACCGCCACCCGCCCACCCTGCGGGTGCAGGTCAGCTCGGGCATCGACTGGTTCGACCTGCAGGTGGAGGTGGCTTTCGGCGATCAGGTCGTCTCCCTCAAAGAAGTGCTCCGGGCCCTCAAGCGCAAAAAGCGCTATGTCAAACTGGCCGACGGCACCATGGGCACCATCCCTGAGGAATGGCTGCAACGCTACAAGCACCTCTTCGACCTGGCCGAGCTGACCGACGAGGACCACCTGCGGGTGGCCGATTACCACGCCGCCCTGGTGGAAGAAATTCTGGAAGACGAAGAGGCCCAGGTGCGGGCATCCCAGGAGCTCCGGGAGCGCATTCGCAGCCTGAAGGAGATTCAAGGCCTGCGGGAGGTGCCCCTTCCCCAAGGGTTGCGGGGCGAACTGCGGCCCTACCAGATAGCCGGCTACCGCTGGCTGCACTTCCTGCACGACAACGGCTGTGGAAAACACCACCTTTGAGTTGTGGTCCCAAATGGCCTTCGTGATGCCCGGCCTGCTGGGAAGCATGGACTACTTCAAAGAGAACTTCGCCGACCCCATCGAGCGGCAGCAAGACGAAACCACGGCCCGCCGCCTGCGCCGGCTGATTTACCCCTTCATCCTGCGCCGCACCAAAGAGCAGGTGGCCCCCGAGCTGCCCCCGCGCGTCGAGCGGGTGCTTTACTGTGATATGGAACCCGCGCAGCGGCGCCTCTACGAGCAGACCCGCGACGCCTATCGGGCCATGCTGTTGGGCCTCATCGAGGAAGAAGGGCTGGACAAGGCCCGCATGAAGATTCTCGAAGGGCTGCTGCGCCTGCGCCAGATTGCCAACCACCCCCGGCTGGTCAAGCCCGACTTCCGCGGCACTTCGGGCAAAATGGAAACCCTGATGGAAACCCTGGCGACCCTGGCCGCAGAGGGGCACAAGGCCTTGGTGTTCTCCCAGTTCGTCCAGATGCTCAAGCTGGTGCGCGCCGAGCTGGAGCAGCGCGGTCTGCCGTATGTCTATCTGGACGGCAGCACCACGGACCGGCAAACGCCCATCGACCGCTTCCAGAAGGGCCCGGCCATCCCCTTCTTCCTCATCAGCCTGCGGGCCGGGGGCCTGGGCCTCAACCTGACCGCGGCCGACTATGTCATCCACATCGACCCCTGGTGGAACCCGGCCGTAGAGCGCCAGGCCACGGACCGCACCCACCGCATTGGCCAGGACAAGCCGGTGTTCGTGTTCAAGCTCATCACCCGCGACACCGTCGAGGAGAAGATTTTGCAATTGCAAGCGCAAAAGAAGGCCTTGGTGGAGCAACTCATCACGGCCGAGCGCCACTTCTTCAAGGAACTCACCCCCGACGATGTGCGGGCCTTGTTTGGCTAAGCCCTTTTCTGGCTATACGCATTATTCCACATGAAAAACGCGACGCCCGGCGCCATGGCCGGGCGTCGTCGCATCACCCAAAGCCTTCACCGGGGCCCGGAGCCGAGGGGGTAGCCCCCAGGCCCGCGGGCTCCGGCTCGCTTATTCGCCATACACATCGACCAACACGGCCTGCACCACCACCCGCCAGCGGTAACCGCCCAGGTCCTCATCGTAGCCCTGGCAGGTGAACAGCGTCACCCACGGATAGCCCTCCACCGGCGCCCGCATGGGCTTGTAGCTGTAGGCATCGGTGCGGAAGGCTTCCCGGACCTCGTACACATACACCTGGCCCTGGAAGTGGATGAGGATGCGGTCACCCCACTGCAGCCGGTCCAGGCCATAGAAGGGCCCGGGCAGACCGTCGGCCTGGAAGACATGGGCGGTGATGACCGAGTTCCCTTCCCAGGTGGGGAAGGCCGTGCCTTCCAGATAGCCGGCCACATCGCGGCCCAGCCAGGTCAGGTTCCACCCGTCGGCCGTGCGCGGCACGCCGATGATGGGCAGCTTGATGCCCAGCCGCGGGATTTCCAGCCACAGGTCGCCCAGGTCTTCGTAGGCGAAGCCTTGCGGCATGGCCGGCAGCGGGGTCACCCGACCGGGCGCGAAGCCGGTGTCGGGCAGCTTCCAGTAGACCTCGACGCTGTCGCGCGACACATAGCCGCTGGCCGGCGGGTCGTAATTGCGCTCGCGGGCCAGTGCGTTGTGCGGCGACAAGGCATAGTCGTCGCCCAGGTCACCGGGCAGGCTGCTCCAGGTCAACAGCGCTTCATTGGTCACCACCACGCCATCGGGCACGGTGAGATCGGCTTTGAATTCAATGACCGCGGTAGAACCTTGCGGGAAGGAATCCCAGGTGGCGGTGATGGTGCGGGTGAGGGTGTCGTAGGTCAGGCTGGTCGGGGTCAGGCCCGAAATCGCGGTCAGGGTCCCCGGCACCATCTCCAGCCCCGCGGGCAACTCGTCGGTGAGTACCACATCGAAGGCGTCCGCGTCGCTGGTGCCGCTGTGGGTCACTGTCAGGGTGAAGGTGATGCTCTCACCCGGCCCGGCGATTTGCGGGTCGGCTTCCTTAGTGATGATGAGGTCGGGCTCGACCACGGTCACCGGGTCGGCTTGCGCGTCCGCGCTGCCGGCGTCCCAGGTCCAGGTCACCGCGTTGCGCAGGGTTTGACCACGCACATTGTCCGCGCTGTCAAGCACCACCACGGTGTAGCGCACGGTGATGGTCGCGTCGTCGGTGCCGCTGTTGGTCACGGTGCCGAAGGACCAGGTCACCCGGCGACCCTGGTTGACGGGCGTGGTGTCACCCGGCGGTTCCGCGCTCACCGTGGCCGCGCTGCAAATGGCGTCCCAGGTGCCGGCGCTGGCCGTGATGCTGCCGGTGGCGGTGATGCTGTCGCAGGCCACGAAGGCCAGGCCCTGCTCCAGAACATCGGTCAGGGTCAAGTTGTCCACCGTGCCCGGGCTCAGGGTCAGCGTGGTCTCGTAGGTCACGATTTCGCCAATGGCCACAGCGCTGCCGGTGGTGAAAGTCTGGTCCGTGGCCACCACCGACTTGACCGCCGCGCTGGTGACCTGGCGCAAACCGAAGTCGAAGGTCAGGTTGGTGCGGCCATCGGGGTAGCCGTGGGTCAGCGCGGGGTCGCTCTGGGTGCTGTTGTCTTCGTTGGCGTTCTCGCCGGTGACCCAGTTGCCCGCGGCCAGGTCGGTGAAATTGGGCACGGTGATGCCGGTGATAATGACCGGGGAACCCAGGCCGCCCGGTTGGGTGGCATCGCTATCGCTGACATCGGAGCCCTGGTCGGGTACCACGGGCTGGTTGAGCCCCGCGGGCAGGGT
>JALSPJ010000049.1 GCA_026985995.1 Anaerolineales bacterium | reverse complement strand
GCTCAACGAGGCGTTTGCCGCCCAGGTATTGGCCAACGGCAAGGCGCTGGCGCCTCTGGGCTGGGATTGGTCCAAGGTGAATGTGCACGGCGGGGCCATCGCGCTGGGGCACCCCATTGGGGCCAGCGGCGCGCGGGTGCTCACCACGCTGGTGCACGCGCTGCGCACCTATGGCCTGCGGCGGGGCATTGCCGCGCTGTGCCTGGGCGGCGGCGAGGCCGTGGCCATGGCCGTGGAGCGCATGGACTGACGCGGTGGAACTGCGGGGGCACGGCCACACCCTCGGGCGCGTGGTCGTGCCCCCCTTTTTTGCTCAAGTTGGAAGTTGGGGGTGAGCGGTTGGTGGGTGGTGGTTAGAAGTTGGAAGTTGGGGGTTGGGAATTGGAAGTTGGTGGTGGGTGGTTGGAAGATGGCGGGGCCGCGCTTGCTGACTGCTGTCTGCTGCCCCACTCTTTTCCTTTCGTGCCATCCGTGTTTATCTGTGTTCATCCGTGGTTTTTTCATTTTATCCGCGGTTATCCGCGTGTATCCGCGGCTTCATCCCCCCCCGGCGCAGCACGCTGCGCCCCTACCGGGCTCACCGCTGTCTGCCGTCTTTCTTCCGTGCCCATCCGTGTTTATCTGTGTTCATCCGTGGTTTTTTCATTTGATCCGCGGTTATCCGCGTGTATCCGCGGCTTCATCCCCCCGGCGCAGCACGCTGCGCCCCTACCGGGCCGGGCGACCAGCCGGTCGCCCCTACCAGGCTCCCTGCTGTTATTCATCCGCGGTTTCATGCCCGGGGCGCTACCACGCGCCGGCCAGACGGTGCGCGGCCCGGATGGGTTCGGGCAGGCGGTAGCGGCTGCAGCGCAGCACCAGGGCTACTGCAGCGTCGAGGGTGGCCCGGTGGCCCACCGACACCCACACCGGCTTGACCCCCGTGCGGGTGCGCACGGCCATGCCGATAACCCGCCCCTGCCACACTAAGGGCGCTCGCGCGCCGCGCGCTTCCCCCAAGGGCGCGGCCAGGTGGCCCACCAGCCGCCGCTTGGCCACGCCCACCGTGGGCCAGTCCAGCAGCACCCCCAGGTGCGCGGCAATGCCTAAGCCCCGCGGGTGGGCGATGCCGTGGCCGTCCACCAGCAGCACCTGGGGCCGAGGCTCCTCCAGCTGGGCCCAGGCCTGCTGCAGCACGGGGATTTCGCGAAACGACAAAAAGCCGGGGCGATAGGGCATGGGCGCGTCCATCGCCGCGGTGGCCGCGTGGTGCACCGCGCCCGTGGTGGCATCCCACACCACGATGGCCGCTCGCAGGCGTTCGCCCCGGGCGCTCACATCCGCGCCGCCCACCCAGCGCACCGTGTGCGGGTCCCAGCTCTCGAAGCGCACCTGCCGGGCCAGGCGGCGTTGCAGGGCCTGGGCTTCGGCCGCGGTGCGCACGCCCCAGGGGTGGGGCCTGGGGAAGAGGGGTTCGTCAGCGGGCGAGGGCTTCATGGGGGCAACCTCCGTGGCGCATCCACAGCACCTCTTGCGCAGGGTTCCAACCCAGCTGCTGCAGCGGGGCCGCGTGGCGCCCGGGGGGCAGGGTGAGGTAGAACAGGGGCCGAAAGGCGACCATGCGGCCGCTTTGGGGGTCGAAGCTCCACATGTGGAAGTTATGGCGTTGCAGGCGTTGCATACCGGCCTGCAGCTCGTCGGGGGTCAGGTCGGCCGCGGCGAAGAGATAGAACATGGTTTGGGCTTCGTCGGGCTCGGGCCACCAGGCCCACAGGCCGCGGCTTTGGCCCTGGCGTTCCACGACCCACAGGTCGCCCGGATCGACCTGGTGCCACCAGCGCCACAGACGGCCCGGCCAGCCGGGGTGGAGGGCGCGGTCCAGGGGTTGCGGGGGCCAGCGCCAGAGCATCCAGCGGGGGTAGACTGCGTATAGCCAATGCAGAATGTGGGGCCAATCCCGGCTGCGGGCCGGGCGCACTTGCAGGTGGGGAACCGGCGCGGGCCGGGGGGCGTCGGCGGGCCGCCAGCGCCATTCGGTGCCGCGCCAGCAAGGGCGAAAGCCCAGGCTGGTGTAAAGGCCCACGGCCGGGTGGTTGTCGGCGTACACTTCCAGCCAGGCCTCGCCCCCCCGGGCGGCGACATAGCGCAGGGCCTGTTGCACCAACGCCCGGCCAATGCCCCGGCCCCGGTGCCGGGGATGCACCATGATGTTGGCCAGCACATACCGCCGGGGGCGCGTGCTCAGGGGCGTGAGCGCCACCAGGCCCAGGGGCTGGCCGGCGTGTTCCCACACCCAGCCGAAGAAGGGCACCCGGCCGCGCAGCACTTGCCGTTCGGTGGTGGAACCGGGCGGCGCATGGCCCACGGCTTCGTGGAAGCGTTGCAGGCCCAGGCGCACATGGGGCGCGTCGTCCACTAAGAAAGTTTCCCGCAGCAGCGGCAGCAGCGCGGGGATGTCGTCGCGGTAGCGCAGGGGGCGCAGGCGGCCATAGGGAACGCTCATGGCCCCACCTCGCTCGCGGGTCGGGTGGCAGGGGCGGCCACGCGGCGCGCGCCGGCCCACGCGGAGCCCTTTCCCCCAGCACCAAAGCCCAAGGCCGCACGCACCTGCTCGGCCAAAGCGCCGAACTCGGGGGTGAAGCGCATGGCCTCGTGGCGGGGGCGGGGCAGGGGCACGGGCAGGTCCAGGCGCAGCCGCGCGGGGCGGGGGCCCAGCACCAGCACCCGGTCGGCCAGCAGCAGGGCTTCGGTGATGGAGTGGGTGACCATGACCACGGTTTGGCGCTGGTGCTGCCACAGGCGCAGCAGCTCGTCCCACATGCTTTCCCGGGTGAGCGCGTCGAGGTTGGCGAAGGGCTCGTCGAGCAGCAGCAGGCGGGGATGGTGCACCAGGGCCCGGGCCAGGGCCACCCGCTGGGCCATGCCGCCCGAAAGGTCCCGGGGCAGGGTGTGCTCGAAGCCTTCCAGGCCTACCAGCTGCACCATGGCCTGGGCCTGGGCGCGGGCCTGGGCCGCGGGCCAGCCTTGCAGTTGCAGGGGCAGCAGGATGTTGCCCAGTACGGTGCGCCAGGGCAGCAGGTTGGCGCTTTGGAAGACCATGCCTACCTGGGGCTGGGGCCCGCGGATGGGCTTTCCGGCCAGCAGCACCTGGCCGGTGGTGGGGGGCAGCAACCCGGCCATCACCCGCAGCAGGGTGCTTTTGCCGCAGCCACTGGGCCCCAGCACGGCCACGAACGCGCCGGCTTGCACGGTGAAGGTCAGACGGTCCAGCACGGGCAGGTCTGGGTTGCGGCTGTCGCCGGCATACACCACGCCCAGGTCGCGAACTTCCAAGAGTGGGGCCGTCATGGGGGCCTCCTGGGGGAACCCGCGGGGCCGCGGCGGCGCGCCCCCGCGGGGTGGGGAGCTACGGCACGAATTCGTTGGTCACGGCCTGGTCGATGGCCACGGGGAGTTCGAGCAGGCCCATGTCCAGCAGCAGGTCGTGCATGGCCTGCCAGGCTTGCAGGTCCGCATGGCCCAAGGGAATGTCGCCGCCGGTCCACCAGTAGGCGATGGCCGTGTGCAAAATGTCCATTTGCAGGCCGGGGTCCTGGTCGGCCAGGCCTTCGACATATTGTTTCGAAACTTCATAGCCCAGGTCCGGGTCGTTGACCACATCTTGCAGGCCGCGGTAAAAGGCCCGCACGAAGGCCCGCACCTGGTCGGGGTGCTCGCGCACCATGGTTTCGTTGGTGATGATGCCGTTGGAGGCCAGGTTGACATAATCGGCCACGGGCAGCACGGTGACCTGGTAGCCCTGACGACGCAGCTGGATGGGTTCGTTGGTGATGTAGCCCACCACCACGGGCACCTGGCCGGTGGCCAGGGCTTCCACCTGGTTGAAGCCAATGGCCTCGAGGGTGACATCGGCCTCGGTGAGGCCCGCGTGGTGCAGCAGCGCGGTCAGGCCGATGTAGGTGGCGCCGAAGAAGCCAGGCAGGCCAATGCGCTGGCCTTTCAGGTCCGCGGGGGTTTGCACGCCGGCGTCGGCGCTGGCCACCACGGCCACGGGGAATTTTTGCCACCAGGTCATCACATAGACCACGGGCATGCCTTTGGCCCGGGCCATGAGCACTTGCTCGCCCGAGGCCACGGCAAAGGGCACTTCGCCGGCGGCCACCAAGCGCACGCCGTCGGTCTCGAAGCTGTAGTCGAAGTCGATGGCGAAACCGGCTTCGCGGAAGTAGCCTTTTTCCACGGCCACATAGAAGGGCGCGAACTGGATGTTGGGAATGTAGCCCATGGGCAGGCGCACGGTTTGGGGCGTGGGGGAAGGCTGGGCCGCGGGCGCTTGCGCCGGCGCGCCCGAGCCGCAGCCCCACAGCATCACGATGGTCAACAGCAGCGTGAGGGCACGGATGACGGAATTGCGGTGCAGCATGACGGCGACCTCCATGGATGAGGGCTTAACGGCGACCCACGCCGGTGACCACCCGCTGGCCGTTGCGGCTTTGCCAGTGGAGCAAGCGGCCTTCGAGGAAGCGCACCAGCCCATACAGGCTCAGGGCCAGGGCCATCAGGGTGAGCACGCCCACGAACACCAGCGCGGTGTCGTAGCGCCCCCGGGCCTCGTTGATGAGGAAGCCCAGACCTTCCCGCGCGGCGATGAATTCGCCCACCACCGCGCCCACCACCGAAAGGGTGGCCGCGATGCGCAGCCCGCTGAAGAACATGGGCAACGCGGCCGGAATTTCCAGATAGCGCAGCACCTGCAGCCGCCGCGCGCCTAAGGAGCACAGCAGGTGGTACATTTCCACGGGAATGCTGCGCACGCCCAGCATGGTGTTCATCAGCAGGGGGAAGAAGGTGATGAGCACGGTGATGAGCACTTTGGAAAGCATGCCCGGGCCGAACCAGATGATGAGCAAAGGCGCGATGGCCACCACGGGCACGGCCTGGCTGGCCACGATGTAAGGCGCGAAGAGGCGCTCTAAGCGGCGGAACTTGGCCAGCGCGTAGCCCAAGGGCGCGCCCAGGGCCACGCCCAAGGTCAGGCCGACCAGCACTTCCTGCAAGGTCACCCAGGTGTGGCGCACCAGGGTGCCGGCGCGCGCGGCCTGCCACGCCCGCAGCAGCACCTGGTCGGGCGTGGGCAGGATGAAGGACGGCAGACCGCTGAAATGCGCCACGGCCCACCAGCCGACCAGCCCCATGACGATGGCGAGCAGCTCGGGCCCTCGGGCCGGGGGCTGGCGGCGTGGGCGCGGGGTGAAGGGACGGTCGGTGTGCATGGTCACTTGCCCAAAAACGAGCGCGGCCCCGAGCAACACCCTCGGGGCCGCGCGTCAACGCCTTTCTCACCCGGCACGGCCGGGCCGCGCGGCCATAGCTGCCGCGCGCCACGAAAGGCAACCTTCTCCCATCCGGACTATACCGTCGGCCCCGGAATTCCACCGGGTCGGGCCCCGCGCCTGGGCGGCCTGAGCGGGGCTTCGCGGGCTTTCACCGCCGGTCGGGAATTGCGCGCCGGGGGCGCGCTCACCCTGCCCCGAAGGTTGCGTGGGTCGTTTGTTTGTCGGGCTTTATCCTACCACGCCTGGGCTGGCTTGGCAATGGCCGGTTAATGCGTATAGCCACTCCAACCTCCAACCTCCAACCTCCAACCTCCAACCTCCAACCGCTTCCCCACTTCATGCTACAATACTCCTCACCGCGAACCCTGGAGGTGTGCATCATGCCTTGGGACCCCAGCGAAGCCATTGGCTATATCGTGGGCGGCAGCCTGCAAACGGGCCTGGAGGTGCGTTTGAGCATCCCCCCGGTGCGGTTGCAGGAGGGCGCGTTCGTGGTGGCCCGCCACCCGGCCACCGAGACCGAGCCCGGGTGGGTCTTCTACGGCCTGGTGACCGACCTGCGCCTCGCGGCCTCCGACGCCCGCTTTGCCGACGAGCAGGTGGCCCAGCGCTTTGGCCAGGGCCTGGCCGCGTTGCTGCACGGCCAAACCCTCTACACCACCTTAATCTTCACCCCCCACCTCATGCTCGAAACCCCACCCGAGGGGGAACCAGCCCGCAGCCAGTGGTTCGCGGCCATCGAAAGCGGCCAGCGCAGCCAGCCCCGCCCCATCCCGGCCAAGACCATCCCGCCGCACCACACCCGGGTGTATCTGGCCGACCAGGGCGATGTGGACCAAATCTTCGGCCAGGCCGACCCGGAAGGCCGCTTCTTCGTCGTCGGTTCCACCCGCGAACAGGGCTACGCGGTGCGGCTGGACCTGGAGCGCTTCGTGCGTCGGCCCGCGGGGGTGTTTGGCGCCACGGGCGCGGGCAAGTCCTTCTTGGTGCGCCTGCTGCTGGCCGGGCTCATCCACTACCGCCGGGGGCCCGCGGTGCTGGTCTACGATATGCACAACGAATACGGCTACGATATCGAAGACCCCGAGAAGAAAACCCGGGTGGTGGGCCTCAAGACCAAATTCCCGGCCAAAGTGCGGGTGGTGGGCCTGGGCCGGGGCACCCTCATCCATGGCCAGCAGGCCCCCGATTACCAGCTGGAAATCGCCATGCGCGACATCGAACCCGAAGACATCGAGCTGCTGGCCCGGGAGCTCAACCTCACCGACACCGCGCCCACGGTGCTCGACGCGTTGGTCAAATCCTTCGGCCCCGACTGGTTCCGGCAGTTCAAGGCGTTGGTGCCGGGCAAAACCGAGACCATCGTCGACGACAAGGGCAAAGAGCGCAAAATCCCCGCGCCCGATAGTGTGGAAGGCTGGGCCCGGGCGCACAACATCCACGAGCGGGCCGCGCTGGCGTTGCATTCCAAGTTGCGCCGCCTCTTTGGCCGCGATTATATCGTGGAAAACCCGGCCGAAAACACCTTGCAGTCCATGATTGAGGACCTGGAAGCCGGGCGCACGCTGGTGCTTTCTTTCGGCAAATATGAAACCGACCTGGACTATCTCTTCGTGAGCAACCTGATGACCCGCAAAATTCGCCAGCACTGGGTGGAGCGCACCAACCAGTATCGCAGCCGCCAGGCCGAAGAGCCGCGGCCTTTGGTGGTGGTCATCGAGGAAGCCCACAAACTCCTTAGCCGCGACATGGCCGCGCAGACCACTTTCAACATCCTGGCCCGGGAGATGCGTAAGTATTATGTCACGCTGTTGGTGGTGGACCAGCGCCCTTCGCAAATCGACGACGAAATCATGTCGCAGCTGGGCACCCGCATCGCCGGCTGGCTGGGCGACGAAGACGACATTCGGGCCGTGCTGGCCGGGCTCTCGGGCCGGGAAACTTTGCGCGGCCTGTTGGCCCGGCTGCAGCTGGGCGAGGAAGTGCTCATCACCGGCTACGGCGTGCCCATGCCCATTGTGGTGCGCACCCGGCGCTACGACGATGCCTTTTGGCGCGACCTGCTGGGCGACCAGACCGCCGCGCCCACTTCCGCGGCACAAATTCTGGACGAACTGGGCTTCTAACCCCCAACCACCAACTACCAACCACCAACCACCAACTTCTAACCTCTCTCGGAGCCATCCCATGAGCTTCCTGCGCAAAGCCTTCGGCCACGACGACGACGCCCCGCCGCCCATCCAGCGGCGTCCCCGGCGGGGGGCGGGCCCCGAGGCCCAGCCCCCGGAAGCCCCTGCGCCCACGCCGCCCCCTGCTGCGCGGCGTGCAGCGCCGTCAGCCCCCGCGTCTCAGGCCGAGGCTGTTTCGGTGCTGGCCGCGGGGCTGCACCTGGAAGGCGAGCTGACGGGCCAGGGCACGGTGCGGGTCGAGGGCCGCTTTCGGGGCCGGGTGCAGCTGGATGGCACCCTCATCGTGGGCCCCACGGGCCGGGTGGAAGGCGAGACCCTGGTCGCGCGGCGGGTGGTGGTCGAGGGGCTGGTGCGGGGCCCGCTGCTGGCCGAGTATGTAGAAATCGGCGCTACGGGCAAAGTGTGGGGCGATGTGACCACCGTGACCTTCGTGACCCGTGAGGGCGCGTTTTTGCGCGGCCAGGTGCGCATGGAGGAGGCCGTGACCCTGCCGTGGGAAGCCGAAGCCGACGAAGGGGCCCCGGCCGGTGAAGCCGCGTCGCCCCCGGCCGCGGCGTCGGCCCCCGCGGAGCCGGTTCCCCCAACCCCACCCCCCGATGCCGAGGCCCCCGCATGACGCGCCGCCCCCTGCTGGTCACCGGCGCACACCGCTCGGGCACCACCTGGGTGGGCAAAATGCTGGCCGCCGCGGGTGGGCTGGTGTACATCAACGAGCCTTTCAACCGCCATCACCGGCCCGGGGTGTTTGCCGCAACGGTGCCTTACTGGTATGTTTACCTGCACCCGGGCAATGAGGAACCCTACCGGCAGGCCCTGGCGCAAACCCTGGCCCTGCGCTATGGCTGGACCCGGGAACTGCGGGCCCTGCGCAGCCCCCGGGATGTGGCCCGTATGCTGCGCGACGGCCTGTGGTGGGCCTGGGGCCGCCTCACCCGCGCCCGCCCGCTGCTCAAGGACCCCTTCGCGGTGCTTTCGGTGCCCTGGTTCCGCCGGCGCTGGGACGCACAGGTGGTCGTGGTGGTGCGTCACCCGGCCGCGGTGGTGGCCAGCTGGCTGCGCCTGAATTGGGTGGTGCACCCCAAGCAGTTACTGGCCCAGCCCGAGCTGCTGGTGCACGGCCTGCCCCCCGGCGAGGTCGAGGCGTTGCGGGCCGCGGCGGCCACGCAGGACCGCCTGACCTGGGCTGCCGCGCTGTGGCGGGCCCTGTACGCGGTGGTGGACCGCTACCGCGCGACCGAAGAGGTGCTGCTGGTGCGGCACGAGGACCTGGCCCGGGCCCCCGAAGCCGGTTTTGCCGCGTTGTATGCCCGCCTGGGCCTGCCCTTTCATGCCCGGGCCCGCCGCGCGGTGCGCCGCAGCGCCTATGGCCGCGCCGCGCACACCGACCCGCGGCACCCCCATCGCACCGCGCTCAACAGCCGCGCGGTGGTGCACGCCTGGCAGCAGGCCCTCACGCCGGCCCAAATCGCCCGGGTGCGGACGCTCACCGCCGGCGTGGCCGACCGCTTCTACGCGGCTTATGAATGGGAGGCGGCCCCATGAAGGCCCTGTGGATGCGCTTGACCACCGTCGACGACCCCGCGGCGTGGCAGCGTTGGCTCGCGGCCTGGCGCTGGTGGTGGGCCGTGGGTGTGCTGGCCGCGGCCCTGGCCGCGGGGGTGTATCCCCTGCTCCCCTGGCCTTATCGCACCCGGGCTCAGGTGGTGGTGGATCACAACCTGGAAGCCGCGCTGCCCCGGGGCACGGACCGGCAACTTTTCTACTACCTGAGCCGGGAGAACAAAAAGCTGGAAGCCCTGGCCTGGTCCGACGAAGTGTTGACCCCGGTGGCCGAGCGCCTGGGCCAGCCCCTGGCCCGCTTGCGGGGCAGCGGCCCGCTCACCTTGCGGCAGGAGAAGGACGGCCTTTGGCACTTTTGGGTCACCGCGGCCACGCCCCAGGCGGCCCGGCAGGCCGCGGCCCTGTGGGCGCAAGGGTTTGTGGAACACGCCCGCGCGGCCGTGGCCGCGGCGCAAGAGGCCGAGGCCTGGCGCGCCCAACAGGCCCGCCTGGCCGAGAACTTGGCCCAAACCCGCTTCGTGTGTCAGCACTTACGCCAGGTGCAGGCCGAGCTGGAAACCGCCTCGCCGCCCGAGGCGACTTCGCCCTGGCAGGCGTGGGCCCTGGCCGAGCGGTTGGCCTGGCTGGCTTCGGGCGCGCAGCCCTTGCCCCCCTGGCCCACCACCGCGTCCGACGCCGCGGACCTGCTGGCCGCGGCCCGTTCCCTGGCCCGGGCCCGGGCGCAGGCCTGCCCCCAACGCCTGACCGCGCTGGAAGCCGAACTGCAGCGCGCCCTGACCGCGCGGCAGGCCGCCGAGGCCCGCAGCCGAGGGGTCTCGCCCTTCGTCATCGTCACCCCAATGCAAGTCCAGCCCGAAGGGTTGCCCTTGCAGCGGGCGCCTTCCCGGGCCATGTTCATGCTGGCCGCGGCCCTGTTGGCCTGGGCGGGCAGCGCGCTGGCCGTGCTCTTCTGGGCTCCTGCCCCCGGAGGCGACGCATGACCCCGCGCTGGCTGCGCCTGCGCCGCGCCCTCTGGGCCCTCACCCTGCTCGCCTTGCCGGTGACCAGCTTTCGTTATTACCCCCCGGTCTTCGGCAGCGGCACTTCCAAGCCCTTGGCCTTTGGGCCCGCGCTGCTGGTGGTGCTTGTGGCGCTTTTGGCGGAACCGGCGTGGGCCTGGCGGCGGGTGCGAACGGCCGTGCCCGTGGCCCTGGCCGTGTGGCTGCTGGCCGCGTTGGGCAGCACGGGGTGGGCCTTGCTGAGCCCCCCGCCGCCGGTATCGGGCTTTTCGCTGCTGGCCCGGGCCGCGCGGGCCTGGCTCAGCTGGGCCGTGGGCCTCACCTTTTTGGCCGCCGCACTGCTGGCCCTGCGCACCCGCCAGGATTTGACCTTCACCCTGCGCTGGCTGTTCGTTGGCTTTGGGGTGGCCGCGCTGTGGGGCAGCCTGCAGCTGGCGTCCCTGGTGGTCGGCTTCCCCCCGCGGGCGTGGCTGGCGCAGGCCCAAACCTGGTTTTCGCTGCGGCCCTGGGGCCAGCCCCGGGTGCAAGGGCTGGCCTTCGAGCCTTCGTGGTTTGCCGACCAGCTGGCCGTGCTCTATGCCATGTGGCTGGCCGCCGGCTGGCTCACGGGTTACACCCGGCCCTGGAAGGGGCGCGGCCGACGGCTGGCCCTGACTTTGTGGGCCGCGGTGCTGTTGGTGTGGACCTACTCCCGCAGCGGCGTGCTGGTGGCTTTGGTCGCCCTGGCCGCGGTGGGCCTGCGGGCCGGCTGGCGCGGCTTGCGCCGCGGGCGGGCGCTGCGGACACGGCTGTTGCGGGGGCTTGTGGCCGGGGGCGCAGTGTTGGCGTTGCTGGGCGGGCTGTTCGCGGCCGCGGCCCAGCGCAGCGATTACTTCCGGGTGTTGTTCCATTTGGAGCCCGGCCAATCCTTGGTGGATTATGTGGTGCAGGCCCGGGCCGGCGCGCGGCTGGCCCTGGCCGTGGCCGGTTGGCGGGTGTTCGAGGAACACCCCTGGCTGGGCGTGGGCCTGGGCGGCAGCGGGCTGTATTTGTACGAGGCTCTGCCCGAGTGGTCCCGCACCGAGCTGCGGGATATTGCCTACGCACTGAGCCCCCAGCACCGGCCCGTGCTCAACCCCAAGAGCATGTACCCGCGCTTGCTGGCCGAGACCGGGGTGGTGGGCTTTGCCGCGTTCGTGGCTTTTTTGCTGGCCTTTTGGGCCCGGCTGGAAGGGCTGCTGGCCGAGCCCGACGCCGAGGCCCGCTTCGTGGGCTGGGCCGGGTTGTGGCTGCTGGTGGCCATGCTCGCCCGCTGGGGGAGCCAGGACGCGCTTTCGCTGCCCACTTTTTGGTTGAGCGCGGGCGTGGTGCTGGCCTACGCGGCCGCGTCGCGAGCCCGCGGGGAGGGCGGAAGGTGGGGGGGAGAGGTTGGAGGCCGGTGACCCGTCTGGAAAAAGGTTTACACTTTAATCTTCCCCGCATCTGATATAACATGAACTTCATAGGGGTTGCCCGCCTCCTGCCCCCAATCCCCAACCTCCTCTCGTCCAACCTCGGGTATAATTCCATCCCGGGCTTTGGCCGCGGGCATCTTTTGCTTGAGGTGTAACATGCTTTTTGCCTGGCTCCCTCTCGAAGCCAAAGGCGCGGGCATTGGTTCCTTTTGGGCCCTGGCCCTGGTGCTCACTTTGGCCGTGGCCGTGCCGTTGCTCTTCAGCCGCCTGCGACGCTGGCGCATCCCCGTGGTGGTGGGCGAAATTTTGGCCGGCATGGTGGTGGGCCGCAGCGGCCTGGGCTGGGTGCAGCCCGACGAACCCATGCTGCGCCTGCTGGCCGAAATCGGCTTCGTCTTCCTCATGTTCCTGGCCGGTATGGAGCTGGACCTGCGCGCCCTGCGGGCTCCAGCCGCGCGCGGACAGGCCGAAAACGGCCCCCGCTTCAACCCCCTGACCCTGGCCGTGGCGCACTACACCCTCACCGTGGTCATGGCCCTCGGCGTGGGCTGGGCCCTGGCCCGCATGGGCTGGGTGCGCATCCCTACCCTCATGGCCCTCATCCTTTCCACCACTTCCATGGATGTGGCCATGCTGGTGCTCAAAGAGCGGGGGTTGATTGGCGGGCGCTACGGCCAAACCCTGCTGCTCACGGCCATCATCGCCGACTTCGTTTCCATGTTGCTCATCACCGTGCATGTGGCCGTGCTTTCCAAAGGCCTCACCCCCGAGATTTTGCTGGTGGGGCTGCTGTTCGTCGCGGTGTTCGCCTTTTACCGGCTGGGCATTTGGGCCCTGCCCGGCTTGCGGCCCTTGCTGGATGAGCTTTCCCACGCCACCACCCACATCAAAGTGCGGGTGGCCTTCTGGCTGTTCGTGGCCTTCGTGGCCCTGGCCGAGGTGCTGGGCGTGGAAGTGATTTTGGGCGCCTTCCTGGCCGGCATGCTGGTGGCCCTGCTCTCGGGCCCCGAGGATGTAGAAACCCGGCACCAGCTGGAAAGCGTGGGCTATGGCTTCTTCGTGCCCATCTTCTTCATCATGGTCGGGGCCAAGTTCAACCTGGCCGCGTTTGCCGGGCAAGGCGGCCGGGCCTGGCTGCTGGTTCCCCTGCTGCTGTTGGCCGCGGTGGGCATCAAAGTGCTGCCCGCGGTGGTCTTTCGCCGGGCCTTTTCGTGGCGCGAAAGCCTGGCCGGCGGCGCGCTGCTCTCGGCCCGGCTTTCCCTCATCATCGCCGCGGCCGAAATCGGTCAGCGCCTGGGCGCGTTCGACGAAGCCGTGGTCGCGGCCATCGTGCTGGTCGCGGTGGTCACCGTGGTGGCCGCGCCGTGGGTCTTCAACCGCCTGGTGCGCGAAGCCCCGCAACCCCTGGCCGCGCGGCCCATCGTGGTGGTGGGCGGCGGGCACCTGGGCGTGCATCTGGCCACGCTGGTGCGCGAGCATCAGCAGCCCGTGGTGGTGCTCGACGACGACCCCCAGCGGGTGGCCCGAGCCCGGGAGCAAGGCCTGGAAGCCCACCTGGCCCGGCCCTACCAGGAGGCCGCGGCGCCCTGGCTCGAGCAGGCCCAGGCCGCGGTCATCACCCGCTCGGACCCCGACCTGGCCCTGCAGTGGGCCCGCTGGCTGCGGGGGCATTTTGGCATCGAACCCGTGCTGGTGCTCACCCCCGAGGTCACCATCCGCACCGCCCTGGCCGAAGACCCGGCCGTGCTGGTCATCACCCCCCTCGAGGCCCAGGCCACTTTTCTGGCCCTCATGGCCCGCAACCCCGATTTCATGCGCCTGCTGGTCTCGGCCCACGACCAGCGCGATGTGCACGCCGTGACCCTGCGCAACCCCGCCTATCACGGTCGGCGCATCCGCGACCTGGATTGGCCGGCCGAGGTGCTCATCCTCACCGTGCAGCGCGAGGGCGAGTATCTGGTGCCCCACGGCAACACGCGGCTGCAGCTGGGGGACCTCATCACCCTCTTGGGCGCGCCCGAGGTCTTGGCCGAGGTGGAACGCCGGCTGCAGCAGCCCGTAACCTGACCCCGCCCTGAAGGTGTGCCATGTCCACGCCCGTAAGCCTCGCGCGGCCCGCCATGGCCAAGCTCAGCCCCTTCACCGGGCTGCTGGCCCTCACCCTGGTGCTCACCCGGCTGGTGCAGCTGCCCGGGCCCCGGCGCACCCTCAGCCTGGGCCAGGTGCAGTTCACCGTGGCCCTCAACGCGGCCCTGGCCCTGGCCGCCCTGTTGGCCGCGTTCACCGTGGTGGGCATGGACTGGCTCCTGCGCGACCACCCCGCGTATCATCCCCGTCGGTTGGGGTGGCATGTGCTGCTGCCCACCTTTGGCCTGTGGGCCTTAGAAGCCGTGCTGCTGGCCTTGCCCTTGGGCCCCATGTGGTGGTTCACCTTAGGGGTGGGGCTGGTGGCCCTGGTGGTGGTGTTGTGGGCCGAGTTCATCGCCCTGGACCCGCAAGACCCCCGGGCTCTGACCGCGCTGTGGGCCCTGCAAGCCGTGGCCTATGGCCTTTACCTGCTGCTGGCCCTGGCCGTGCGGGCCGCGAGCTGGCGGCTGGCCTTCACCGCGCCCTGGCTGGCCCTGGCCGCGTGGGTGGTGGCCCGCCGGCTGTGGGCCCTGCGGCCGCATCCGCCCCGTTGGGGCACGGGCGTGTGGGTGCTGCTGGTCATGGGCCACCTGAGCGCGGCCTGGTTCTACGCGCCCTTGGGCCCCCTGGCTTATGCCCTCATGCTGGTGGGCGTGCTCTACGCGCTGGTGCCCAACCTGCTGGAGCCGCAGCTCGAACCCGTGTGGACCGCGCTGCTGCTGTGGGCCCTGGCCTTGGTGCTCGCGTGGCCGCCCCTTGGCGGGAAGGGCTGACATGACCACCCCAACGCCGCTGCAACCCGCCCGCTGGTCGCACCCCGGCGTCACCCTGCAGCGCGCCCATGTGCAGGCCATGCGCGCCCATGTGGCCGCCCAGGCCCCCCTGGAAGCCTGCGGCCTGGTCGCGGTGCACCGCGGCCTGAGCCAGCGGGTCTACCCCATTCCCAACGCGCTGGCCAGCCCGGTGCGCTACCGCCTGGAGCCCCACGCCTACCTGCGCGCGCTGCAAGACATGGACGCTCACGGCTGGCAGGTGGGCCTCATCTACCACTCCCACCCCCGAGGCCGCCCCTACCCCTCGGCCATCGACCTGGCCGAGGCCACCTACCCCGACGCGGTCTATTACATTTGGGCCCCGGTGGGCCAGGTGTGGGTGGCCCGGGGCTATCTTTTGCGGGCCGGGCGGGTGCAGCCCGTGCCCGTGCGTTGGGTTTGAGGGAAAAAGATGTTGAGGGCCGGGCTGTCTCGCGTGGCCGTTGCTTCTCGTCGCCCCATCCTGGCGCTGCCGACGGTGCTGGGTTGGCTCGCGGGGGTGGTGCTGCTGGTCGGCGGGCCGTGGTCCCCCGGCAAGGCCGCCCCTTGGGCCCTGCGCGTGCACCCCGATGGCGGGCTGTTCGTGGGCGATGTGCTCAGCTTCGAGGTGCTGGCCCCCCCGGGCTACCAGCCGCCGCCCGACGGTTCCCCCACCGTGCGGCTGCAAGTGCTGGCCGGCGACCGCCCCACCTGGGAGGCCCCGCTGCAGGTGCACGGCATCGAGGGCTATTGGGCCGCGGTGTTTCCGTGGGTGTGGGCCACGCGCGGGGTCGCGCCGGGCGCGTATACCGTGGTGGCCTACCTGGACGCCGAGGAAGTGCTGCGCCAAACCATCACCCTGGCCCCGGCCGCGGCGCGCCCCTGGTGGGAAACGGGGGTGGCCTGGCGCACCGCGGCCTGGCCCGTGGCCGAGGTCACTTTTTTCAGCCGCACCGCCGCGGCGCGGGACTTGCCTTTGGTGCGCTCGGCCCTGGAAGATGCCCGCCGCGGCCTGGCCCAACCGGAGGGGTTCCCCCAAACCCCCCAGCCGGTGCCCCTGGTGCTCATGCCCCGCCTGCTGGGCCAGGGCGGCTTTACTTCGGGGCACATCTGGTTCACCTATACCGACCGGGACGCCACCGCGTCGTATTTTCCGATTTTGGCCCGCCACGAGCTGGTGCACTGGCTCGACCGGCAGCGGGAGGCCCGCTATCGCTCCCTCATGCTGGTGGAAGGCCTGGCCGTGTACCTGGCCGGGGGGCATTACAAGCCCGAGCCCCTGGCCCCCCGGGCCGCGGCGTTGTTGCTGCTGGAGGAGTACATTCCGCTGACCACCCTGGCCGACGGCTATTTCTACGATTATCAGCACGAAATCGCCTACCTCGAGGCCGGCGCGCTGGTGGAATACATGGTGCAGCGGTGGGGGTGGCCGGCCTTTGCCGGGTTCTATTGGGGGCTGGACCCGGACCTGGCCGACGGCGCGGGGCCCATTTTCGACGCCAATTTGCAGCAGCATTTTGGCCTGTCGCTGGCCCGGCTGGATGCCGATTTTCGGCGCTATTTGGCCGCCCAGCCCGATGCCGCGGCCTGGGCCGACGATGTGCGCCTGACGGTGGCCATTTTCGAGGCGTTGCGGCGCTAT
Organism: Anaerolineales bacterium; assembly: GCA_026985995.1. GTDB lineage: Bacteria > Chloroflexota > Anaerolineae > Anaerolineales > DRMV01 > JAADEN01. The sequence continues at coordinate 1,083 of JALSPJ010000049.1, read as the reverse complement.
CAGCGGCAAATGGACCCCAGCGCGTATTATGGCACGGCCTGGCTGCCCGACCTGGGCCGCATGCAGAGCGCCGGCGCGGTGGCCGACGCGGTGCGGGGGCCGGCCACGGTGGCCCATGCCACGGTGGAGCTGTTGCTGCAAGAGGCGCATGTGGCCCTGGCCGCGGGGGATGTGGCCCGGGCCCAGGCGAATGTGGCCGCGGTGCAGGCGCTGCTGGATGCCCAGGCCGCGGGGCGGACCGAGCCGTGGCGCGCGCATCCCGAGGCCGCGCGGGTGGCCGGGTGGGTGCAGGCCGCGCGCGGCTGCGGGGTGGAGCCCACGGACCTGCAGCGTCGGGCCGACGGGCAGGTGTGGGTGTGGGGTTGGCCCCGGGGCGGGCATCCGGGGTTGGCGGCGGTGGCCGTTGCCCCGGGGGGCAGGGCCGAGGCCTTAGCCTGCCGGGTGGATTTGCATGGGGGCCTGGTGTGGCCCGGGGGGCCGACGCCGGTGTATGTGCCGGGCCCGCGGCATGTGCCTCGCTGGATGCGGGCGGGGCGGTAAGGGCCCCGCGGCGGGCGGAAGGTGACATAACTTTCGCGAACACCCCCTGGCCGGCGGGGGTTTAGGGGCTTTTTTGCAAAAGGGTATTCGCGCGAGAGAAAAACGGCGCGTGAACGGGCGAAAAAGAGGGCTATGTGGCGGTTTATTTCCTTGACGGCCAGGAAAATATGCGGTATAAGAAGGCCGTAAGCGATGGCTTGAGGGTGCCGGGGTTTGGTATCCCAAAAGCAAAAATGCCCGCCAGGGCATTGCGACAGCGAAGTGGCGGGCCAGCCTCCGCCCTTCGCCCTCAATCCCAAAAGCAAAAATGCCCGCCAGGGCATTGCGACGGCACTTCTTCGGGGTCCAGTTGGACCCCGTCGAAAGAGACATCCCAAAAGCAAAAATGCCCGCCAGGGCATTGCGATTACTTCCACAGCGTTTCGGCCTGGCTTTCCTCCACGCGAATCCCAAAAGCAAAAATGCCCGCCAGGGCATGGTGACCCGCAAGCCTGGCCAAGCCCCGAGGAGGGGCTTTATTTTCCCCCGCTGGCTGGCGGCGGG
>JALSPJ010000048.1 GCA_026985995.1 Anaerolineales bacterium | reverse complement strand
TCGGCGAACGAGGGGGCCAGCACCGCGCGGAAGCCGTATTGCATCAGGGCCCACACTGCGTGTTCCCGGGAAGAGCCGCTGCCGAAATTCGCGCCGGTGAGCAAAATCTGGGCCGCGCCATAGCGCGGGTCGTTGAGGGGGAAGTCGGGGTTGGGGCTGCCATCGGGCCGGTAGCGCCAACGGGCGAACAGGCCTTGCCCCAGCCCCTCTTTGGCCGTGGTCTTGAGATACTGGGCGGGGATGATGTCGTCGGTGTTCACATCGTCACGACGCAAAGGCACCACAGGGGAAGTGAGGCGGGTGAAGGGTTGCATGGGATGGCTCCTGGAGGGGGAAGGTTGGAGGTTGGAGGTTAGAGGTTAGAGGTTGGAAGTTGGTGGGTGGTTGGGGTTCAGGTGGCATCGGGCGGTTGGGGGGCGATGGCGTTGGGGGGCGGCTGGAACCACAGGCCCCGGGCCTGGGCCGCTTGTTGCAGGCGTCGGTCCTGGGTGGCCAGGGGCAAATTGAAACGCAATGCCAGATACAAGTAGCTGGCGTCGTAAATAGATAAGCCTTCTTCCTGGGCCAACGGGAATACCGCGCGCCAAGTCTGCCTTTTGGGAATGTCGTGCACGGTGATGGGCAACTGCGCCAGATAGGCCAAAAATTCAGGCCCTTCGTGCGGGAGAAGCCGCTGTCGGCGCTGCGCGACCAACAAGGCATTGGCAATTTCCAGAGGCCAAATCGGCGGTACCCAGGCCCGCATCTGATGCAAGGCCCGCAGCACCCCCAAGGCATAAGGGCTATCCTCGTCGCGGAAAGCCCACGCCAGGGTCACCGAAGCATCCAGGACCAAAGCCGCGGGATTCATCGTCGGCCTTCCTCGATAAGGTCACGAAGCGTCAAATCGGGCCCCAAAGTATGTCGCGCCTGAAACGCTCGGATAGCCCGGAAGAGGTCCTCAAAGTCCACAGGGGGCCGAGATTGATAAGGCAACAATATCGCCACGGGGATGCCGCGGCGGGTGATGAGAATGCGTTCGCCCTGGGCCACCCGGTCCAGCAACTGGCTGAAATGGGTCTTGGCCTCATACGCGCCGACAGTGGCGGAAAACTCCTCGGGACGCATGGCTTACCTCCTGATGGTCTGCCTCAACCGACCAGTCTATAGACCAGTTTACCAGGGCCTGGCGCCCCCGTAAAGGGTCAACGCCGCGCTAAGCCGCCAAATAACGCCGCGGGTCCGCCACCCGGCCTTCCACCGCGCTGGCCGCGGCGGTGAGGGGGCTGGCCAGCAGCGTGCGCGCGCCGGGCCCCTGCCGTCCCTCGAAGTTGCGGTTGCTGGTGCTCACCGCGTAGTGCCCTGCCGGTACCCGGTCGCCGTTCATGGCGATGCACAGGCTGCAGCCCGCGTAGCGCCACTCGGCCCCGGCCTCCCGAAACACCTGGGCCAAGCCTTCGGCCTCGGCCTGGCGGCGCACGGTTTCGGAACCCGGCACCACGACCAGGCGCACGCCCGGCGCCACCCGGCGGCCGCGCAAAACCCGCGCAGCCTGGCGCAGGTCTTCCAGCCGGCCATTGGTGCAGCTGCCGATGAACACCAGGTCGATTTTCTGGCCCAAAATGGGTTGGCCGGGGCGCAGGCCCATGTAGGCTAAGGCCTTTTCGAGCAGGCGGCGTTGGGCCGGGTCGCGGGTTTCCGCCGGCGTAGGCACCCGCCCCGTGACCGGAATGGCCATGCCCGGCGTGGTGCCGTAGGTAATCATGGGTTCCAGGTCGCGCACATCCAGGGTCACCTCCCGGTCGAAGGTCGCGCCTTCGTCGGTGGGCAGCGAGCGCCAGTAGGCCAGGGCCCGCTCCCAGGCTGGCCCCTGGGGCGCGAATTCGCGACCGGCCAGGTATTCGAAAGTGGTGTCGTCGGGGGCAATCATCCCGGCCCGGGCCCCGGCCTCGATGCTCATGTTGGCCAGGGTCATGCGCCCGGCCATGTCCAGGCTGCGCACGGCCTCGCCGGCATATTCCAGCACATACCCGCGGCCCATGCCGGTGCCATAGCGGGCGATGAGGGCCAGAATCATGTCTTTGGCCGTCACACCGGGTTGCAGGCGGCCGGTGAAAGTCACCCGCATGGCCTTGGGCTTGCGCATGAGCAGGGTTTGAGTGGCCAGCACATGGGCCACCTGGGTGGTGCCGATGCCAAAGGCCAGCGCGCCGAACGCGCCATGGGTGGAAGTGTGGCTGTCGCCGCAGACGATGGTCTTACCCGGCTGGGTGAGACCCAGTTCGGGGCCCAATACATGCACGATGCCTCGCTCGGGGTGCCCCAGGTGGTAGAGCCGAATGCCGTAGCGGGTGGTATTGCGCTCTAAGGCCTGCAACTGGGCCCGGGCTTGCGGGTCGGCCAGGGCCAGGTCGAGGGCCACGGTGGGCGTGCTGTGGTCCATGGTGGCCACCGTGCGGTCGGGCCGCCGCACGGTCAGGCCGCGGCGTTCCAGCAGGGCGAAGGCTTGCGGTGAAGTGACCTCGTGAATGAGATGCAGGTCGATGTACAAAATGGCCGGCGCGCCGGGTTCCTGATGCACCACATGCGCGTCCCAAACTTTGTCGAACAGCGTGCGCGGAGCAGTCATGACGCCTCCTGAGGGAAGGGATTTTTCATTGCAGAAAGTTAGCAAAAATGCTAAAATCTTGCCATGGAGGAGGATATGCGTTTTGAAGAAGTATTACGCCTGACACGCGAAAACCCGATCTTCGAGACCAGCTTGCTGCTCGCGGGTCCAAAAAATCCGCAGTATGTTCGTACCCAATTAAGTCGCTGGGTGCGGGCGGGGAAGCTGCATCTACTACGCCGCGGCTTGTATTTAATTGCCGAGCCGTACCGGGCGACCACGCCGCATCCTTTCAAGGTAGCCAATTTGTTGGTACAGCCCTCATATGTCAGTTTGCAGGCCGCGCTGGCTTACTACAATCTTATTCCCGAACATGTACCGAATATTACATCCGTCACTGTAAAACGCCCTGGAAGCTATCACACACCTTTGGGGTGGTTCTCGTTTCGACACATCCAACGGGCCCTGTTTTGGGGATATGTGCAGGTGGATGTAGATGGTCCGGCATTCGTTTGGGTTGCAACACCCGAGAAGGCCCTGCTCGATTTGCTCTATCTCACACCGCGAAGTGACCAACCCACCTTTTTGGAGGAACTGCGCCTGCAACATTGGGAGCAGTTGAATATCCAGCGCCTTTGGAGCTGGGCGCAACGGATGCGAAGCAAGAAGGTAGAGCGGGCCGTGCGCCATCTGCTGCGCATGTTCCGCGCCAACACAACTGAGAGGGTGGAATTTGGTAAGGCTGAGGGGTAAAATGTCCTGCACAGCCCGGGGCTCAGGCCCGGGTGGCGCCGCCTTTGCCGCCCCGGCCCCGCAGGCGTTCCCACAGAGCCAGCAGGTCGGGCAGCTGCAGCAGCACGCCCAGCAGGGTGCTCAGCGCGCCGCCCAGGCGCACCCAAAAACCGCTCAGCCCCAAGAAGTTCACCACTTGCACCCGAAAGAGCTGATGCGCCAGGGGAAACTCCCGCTCGAACACCCCCGGCGCTTTGGGCACCAGGTGCAGCGACGCGCTCAACACGGCCTGATAGGAACCGGCCGCATGGCCCCGCAGGGTCCAGTACACTTCCACCGGCTGCCCCGGCTGCAGCGCGACCCGGGCCGTACCCGTCGGTTCCACCTGCAGCCCCGCGGCATCGAGGCGAGCCTGCAGGTAGATGTGGTGCGTCTCGTAGAGGTTGGGAATTTGCACCGGCTGCCCGGTTACATCGTGCCCGCCGGCGGTCACCGTGGGCGTGATGGTGCCCTGCTCGTCGACTTCCAGCCGCAGGCGCACCCAATCGCTGTCGCCTTCCCGCAGGCGGCGGGGCCACGCCACGCTGAGCAAGCGGCGCTCATAGAGGGAACCCAGCACCTGCGGCGGCCGCGGGGTGACCAGCGCGTGTATGGCCGGCGTAGGGGACGGCGTGGGCGGCCGCGCGGTGGCGGCTTCCGCGGCCGGGGGCGTGTGATAGGGCAGGGTCATTTGCGGTGTGGTGCGGCTGCACGCGGCCAGGCCCAGCACCAGCCAGGCCCAGGCCCCCGCCCAAAGCAGCCAGCCACGCCGACGCCGGTTCATGGCACCACCACCGGCAGGGTTTGGGTGAGCACCTCGTGCCCCAAGGGCCACAGCCCCCACGCCAACAGCACCACGCCCAGCACGAGGAAGAACAGCCCCAACACCAGCCGCCATTTTCCACGCATCGTCATACCTCCTGGGGGAACGCGCCACCGCGGCTCCTTTCCATTATAACCATACTTTTAGGTTTTGGCTCATGCCGGTTGCGCGTTGGGGGTCTTCTCGCTTTTTTGCGCGGCCAGCATTTTGTTGAGCGCAGCCAGGTAAGCCTTGGCGCTGGCCAGGATGATGTCGGTGTCGGCCGCGTAGCCGCCGAAGGTGCGGGGTCGCACACCCCCCTGGGGCGAGGCCCGGCCCTCTCCATCTTCGGCCGGTTGAATGCGCACGGTGACCTCGCCCACCGCGTCGATGCCCTCGGTGACTGCGTTGACCACATACTCCAGCAGCACGGGCTTGAGGCCCACC
>JALSPJ010000047.1 GCA_026985995.1 Anaerolineales bacterium | reverse complement strand
CCAGCACCAGCACCAGCGGGAGCAGCAAAAGCACGAAGTTGCCCGGGTCCGTGGGAATGCCCACCCACTGGCCGATGACCAAGGTGAGCGCGTAGGCTTCTAAAGGAACCGTCGCCGGGCCCTGGGCCGCGGCGCGCCACAAGCGCGCCCACGCCACCAGCAACCCCGCGCTCAGCGCCAGCCCAAGGGCCACGCCCACGGCCTCCAACGACGGCGGCAGCATTTCCAGCAGGGCCTCTTGCACCGTGGTGGCCGGGGTATAGCCCGGGTAGGCGCGAATTTCGCGCCAGTTTTCCTGCAACCAGGCGGGATGTACAGCAAAGCTCAGGGCCAGCAGCCCGGCCATGGTGAGCCCAAAGGCCCGCAGCAGGGCCCTGCGCTTTTGCCGCCAGGCCCACCACAGCAGACCAATGACGGCCAGCAGCGCCACCTGGGGCTTGATGGTGCTCAGGGCCAAAGCCACCCCGGCCCCGCCGGGTCGCCCGCGGCGCAGCAGCCACGGCACCGCGGTGAGCAGCGCGGCCGCGAGCACCACCGGGTTGCCGTTGACCAGGGCCCGCAGGCCATGATACCAGGTCAGCGCGAAGAGCAAATACGCGGCCAACCCCCAGGGCTTGAGCCGCCAGCGGGCCAGGTCCAGCGCCATGAGGGCCTGGGCCACCAGCAAGACTTCCAGGGTGGTCATCCACAGGGCTCGGGCCCAGGTGTAATTCGCAATGAGCGCGTAGGGCGCGAAGAATGGGAGCGCGTAGAAAGGGTAGACCATGCGCATCTGGTCTTCGCCGGGCCGGGCCGGGCGGCCATAGGCCAGGCGCTGGATGCGCCGCGCGACCGCCTCGCTGTAAGGGCTGCGGCCCTCGAGCAGAAAGGCGCGCGTGCCTACCCAACGGGGCAGAAAATCGTTGCCGCCAGGGTTGGTGCTTGCAAAGCGGAAATTGGCCCAGGCGAGGCCGGCCAGCGCCAGCAGCACGGCCGTGGCCATCAGGACGCGACGCGCATCGCGGCGAAGGAACGACCGAGCGCTGGGAGGACGGTTGGCGCTTCCCATGGCTCCCATTGTATCACGCCGCGCGGTACAATGGGCGGGCAACGCCAACGCCAAACCGGAGGCCTGGGCCCATGACGCATCCCGAGGTTTTGACCCGCGAACAACGCCGCTTGCTGCTGGACTATTTGGGCCAGTTCGTCACCGAGCACAAGAAACGCCGCATGCGGGAGGTGCTGGCCTGGCGCACCCGGCATGTGGTTCTGGTGCTGGAAGACATCTACCAGCCCCAAAACGCCAGCGCCACCCTGCGCACCGCGGAGATTTTGGGCCTGCTGGATATTTTCATCGTCGAAAACCGCAACGCGTACCGCCTCAACCCCGATGTGACCTTAGGCGCCAACAAGTGGGTGAACCTGCATCGCTTTCGGCAGCCCCAAACCGACAACACCGCCGCGGCCATTGCTCACTTGCGGCAACGGGGCTATCTGCTGGTGGCCACTTCGCCCCACAAGGCCGGCTACCCGCCCGAAGCGATTCCCCTGGAGCGGCCCCTGGCCTTTTGGTTTGGCAACGAGCTGGAAGGCCTGAGCGCCCAGGCCCTGGATGCGGCCGATATGTATGTGCGGCTGCCCATGTTCGGTTTCACCGAGAGCTACAACATTTCGGTCAGCGTGGCCATCACCCTGTACACGGTCGTGCGACGCCTGCACGCTTCCCAGGTGCCGTGGCGCCTGACGCCCGACGAGCAGGAGGAAGTGCTTTTGACCTGGTACCGCCGCGTCATCGGCAGCAAGTGGCGGCACATCGAAGCCGACTTTTGGCGTCGTCGGCAGGCCATGGCCGACGACGGTTCCCCCAACCCCACCGGCCCCGGCACCCAGGGGGAACCGACGCCCGACCAACCTGAGAGTTTTTGAGAGCCGCGGCCGGGCACAATGAGGGCCGCTTGCGCGGCACTTTGGCCATCCTTTGGAGGCAACCGATGACCCCGATTCGTCCCCTTCGCCCGCAACGACCGGTGGGCATCGTCGGTTATGGCGCGTACATTCCCCGCTATCGCCTGCCGGCCGAGGAAATTCGTCGCATTTGGAGCCAGGGCAAAGGCGGCCTGCCCGTGCAGGAAAAAGCCGTGCCCGGCCTGGACGAAGACACCTTCACCATTGCCCTGGAAGCCGCGCGCAACGCCCTGGCTCGGGCCGGTATCGCCCCCGAGGACCTGCGCGCGGTGTGGGTGGGTTCCGAAAGCCACCCGTATGCGGTCAAGCCCACGGGCACCCTGGTGGCCGAGGCCCTGGGCGCGACGCCCCATGTGCAGGCCGGCGATTGGGAGTTCGCCTGCAAGGCGGGCACCGAAGCCATGGTGGCCGCGCTGGGCCTGGTGGGTTCGGGCATGGCCGATTATGCCCTGGCCATTGGCGCGGATACGGCCCAGGGCCGGCCCGGCGACGCGCTGGAATACACCGCAGCCGCGGGCGGCGCGGCCTTCGTGCTCGGCCCGGCCCAGGACGCGCTGGCCGTCATCGAAGCCACTTACTCCTATGTCACCGATACCCCCGATTTCTGGCGCCGCGAGCACCAGCGCTATCCTTCCCACGGCCAGCGGTTCACGGGGGAACCGGCGTACTTCCACCACATCACCCACGCGGCCCGGGCCCTGCTCGAGGCCCTGGACCTGGAACCCGGCGACTTCGCCTACGCGGTGTTCCACCAGCCCAACGCCAAATTCCCCCAGCGGGTGGCGAAGATGCTGGGCTTCAAGCCTGAGCAAATCGCGCCCGGGCTGCTGGTGCCCCGCATCGGCAACACCTACTCGGGCTCCGCGCTGGTGGGGTTGACCGCGGTGCTCGATATTGCCCAACCGGGCGAGCGCATTTTCGTCACTTCCTTTGGCTCGGGCGCGGGCTCCGATGCCATGGTGCTCACCGTGACCGAAGCCATCGAAGCCCGCCGCGACCGGGCCCCGCGTACTGAAGATTACATCGCCCGGCGCACGGTTATCGATTACGGCCTGTATGTGCGCTATCGCGGCAAACTGAACAAGTGAGGGAAGGCGGTCATGGACGAAGTTTTCATTGTGGGCCTTGGTCAAACCCGGGTGGGCGAGCACTGGGACCGCTCGCTGCGGGAGCTGGCGCTGGAAGCCGCGGAAGCCGCGCAGCACGACGCGGCGCACCTGCGGCCGCAGCTTGTAGTGGTGGCCAACATGGCCGCAGCCCGCCTGTCGCATCAAGCCCATTTGGGCGCGCTGGTGGCCGACTTTTTGGGCCTGACCCCGGCCGAAGCCCTGACGGTGGAAGCCGCGGGCGCGTCGGGCGCGGTGGCGCTGCGGCAGGCTTTTTTGGCCTTGCGGGCCGGCGCGGCTGATGTGGCCCTGGTGGTGGGGGTGGAAAAGTTCACTGACCAGGTGGGCCCCGAGGTGGAATCGGCCGCGGCCACCACCCTGGACGCGGATTATGAGGCAGAGCACGGGATGACGCCCACGGCCCAGGCCGGGCTGCTCATGCAGCTGTATCAGCACACCTACCAGGTGCCGGAGGGCGCGTTGGGGGTCTTCCCCATGCTGGCCCATCGCCATGCGGTGGGGAACCCCTTTGCCATGTTCCGCCGCGCCATTTCCGAAGCCGTGTATGCCCGGGCCGGGAAAATCAGCGACCCGCTCAATTTGTTCGACGCCGCGCCGTACGCCGACGGCGCGGCCGCGGTGCTGTTGGCCCGGGCCTCGGCCCTGCCCCGCCCCTGGCCCCGGCCCCTGGTGCGCATCGCCGGCTCGGCCGCGGCCACCGATGCCCTGGCCCTGCACGACCGCGAGGACTTGCTGGATTTCGCGGCCGCGCGTGCGGCAGCTCAGCGCGCCCTGGCTCAGGCCGGGCTGACTTCGGCCGCGGAGGTGGACCTGCTGGAGTTGTTCGACGCCTTCTCGGTGTATGCGGCTTTGACTTTGGAGGCCCTGGAACTGGCCCCCCGGGGCCGGGCCTGGGAGAAGGCGCAGGCCGGCGCGTTCGACCTGGACGGCGAATTGCCCATCTTGACCATGGGCGGCTTGAAAGCCCGTGGGCACCCCGGCGGCGCGACGGGGGTATATCAGGTGGTGGAAGCGGCGTTGCAGCTGCGTCAGCAGGCGGGCGACAATCAGGTGGTGGGCGCGCAGCGGGCGCTGACCCTGGCCTTGGGCGGCCCGGCTTCCACCGCGGTGGCTCATGTGCTCACCCGGGAAGCATAGCAGGGCGAGGTTGGGGGTTGGTAGTTGGAAGTTGGTAGTTGGTAGTTGGTAGTTGGCGGTTGGCAGGGGCCGCGTTTTTTGGACCGCGGTGCGCTCGCACCGCTTTGGTTTTCGGATGAAGGCTCACACGGGGACACGGAGAGCACGGAGAAGGGAGAAGTTGGAAGTCGGTGGTTGGAAGTTAGCGGGTCGCGGAGGGCGCGCTTGCTCCCTGCTGACTGCTTCCCGCTGACCGCTGATTTTCTTCCGTGCCCATCCGTGTTTCTCCGTGTTTTTTATTTTTCCGCATGCATCCGCGTTCATCCGCGGTTTCATTGCCCCGGACGACCCACCGGGTCGCCCCTACCGCCGCGGGCGCAGCACGGGGCGCCCCTGCCATTTCCCGTTTTTCTTCCGTGTTTATCCGTGTTCTTATTATGATGGCGGCGAAAGACGAGGAGAGCACAATAATGCCTGTGGCCCTATGCGAAAAAGGGGCCATGCTGTAAGATGGGGGACGGGGCGGCAGACCGTCGGTTCTTTGGTCCCTGGAGACCGTC
>JALSPJ010000046.1 GCA_026985995.1 Anaerolineales bacterium | reverse complement strand
AAAGGCGCTCAAGCGTACCTCGTGCACGGGCTGCTCGTCCGCGTCGCCCTGGGTGCTGCCCATGCGCATGGCCCCCGCGGGAATGTAGTGCATGACCATGCCATCGGTGGGCCGCACCCAGGCCGCGCCCGGGGCCCAGGTGGGTGTCGCGGTGGGCGTGGGGGTAGGGGTGATGGTGGGTGTGACGGTGGCCGTGGCCGTAGGGCCAGGCGTGGGCGAGGGGGGCGCGGGGGTCGTGGGGCTGGGTGGGGGAACCGTCGTCGGCAGCGTCGCGGCCGCGGGTTCCCCAAGCAGCCGCCGGGCCGGGCTCGCGGCCCGAAACCAGCCGCTGCGCCAGGCCCAGGCCAACAGGCCCAACAGCGCCACCCACAGCAAGGCCCGGGGCCAACGCCGCGCCGCAGGCGCCGGTTCCCCATGCGCGGCCTGCACCGCGCGCGCCAGCAACGCCGCGGCCCACTGGCCATCTTCGGCATAGTCGGCACGGCGGGCCACCACCCATTGCAAAGCCTCAATGGCCCGCTGCCACTGCCTTTGGGCCAGCGCCTCCCGGCCCTGGGCAAAGCGCACCGAAAGCTGCGCTTCCTCTTCCATCTGCTGCTGCAGGGCCTCATAAGCCGCGCGGGCGTCGGGGTCGTCGGGCAGCAGGGCCAAAATGCGCTCCAGCCAGGCCAGGCGCTCCTGAGGGGTGGCGGCCTGTTCGGCGCGCTGCAAATAAATTTGCTTGAGCCGGTGGCGCGCCCGCCCCGGGGCCAGCTCGGCCAGGCGCTCCAGGTGCTGCTGCGCCCGGTCCAAATCGCCCTGGGCCAGGCAAATTTCCCCGGCCAGTTCCAGCGCGCCCATGTGGGAAGGATTGAGGGCCAGGGCCTCTTGCAGCACATCCCGGGCCCGCTGCCAGTCGCCGCTTTCGTAAAGGCCCCGGGCCGCCTGGTAGAGGTTGTCGGCCGCGGGGTTGAGGCGGTCCAGCTCGTCCTGCGTGCGGGCCAGGGGCTTGTTTTCGGCAATCCAGCGACGCAGCAGTTCCACCTGAAAGCGGTAGCCGCCCTCCGCAGGGGCCAAAATATCCCAGGCCTGCAACATGCGGGGCGCGTCTTGCAATTCGCGAATGAGAATGCGCACACCGCTTTCGGCCAAAATGCGCTGCAACTGGGCCTCGGAAACCACGCCGGGCCCGGCCTGGGCCAGGGCCGCGGCCACGACTTTCTCCGCGGGGCCCAGGCCTTCCCACAGCCATACGAACATGTGCTCGCTGCGGGTGAGGGTGCCGGGCACCGCGGCATCCACGGCCTGAGGGGTGACGGGCGGCGGCGCGTCGCTTTCGTCGTAAGCCGAATCCCACACCTCGGCGCACAAGGCCTGAGTCAAATAAGGATGGCCATGGGTCCATTCCCACACCCGTTCCACGGCCGCGTCGGTCCAGGTCAGGGAGCCATCGCGCTCTGAGAGGCGCACCAGCTGGCGGGTGGCCTCGGGGCTCAGCAGGGAAACCCGGCGATGGGGCAAATCCTTGAACAAGCCCTGGGCGACGATGTCCAGGTCGTGCAGCGAGCGGCCCAAGACGAAAACGAATTGCAGGCGTTGCGGGTCCAAAGTGCGCAGGTCGCGCATGTAGGTGAAGAAAGTGCGCTTGATGTTGCGGTCGGCTTCGGGGTCGGCCAGCACATCGAATTCGTCCATCAAGAGCACCAGGCTCTGGCCGGGTTCCAGCGTGGCCAGGGCCTCGGGCAGCCAGATTTCACGAAAGACGCGCGGGGCCTCGGCCCCCAGTTGGGGCGGCGTGCGGCCCAGCACCCGGGCCACAGCCTCGGCCAGGCCTTGCAGCACCGCACGCAAGGGGCGGTCGGTCCAGCCCATGAGGTCGAAGTAAACCGGCACATAAGGCCCCTGGGCGGGCAAGTGGACTTCCAGCCATTGCAAGATGGAAGTTTTCCCGATGCGCCGCTGGCCGAACAAAGTGATGGCATTGTGCACAGGATGCCGCAAAATGTGCAGCACTTCCCGCAAGACATCTTCCCGGCCCACGAAGGCGGGTGTGCGTCCGACGGGTTCCCCCGCGATGTAAGGGTTGGAGGGTAACGACATGCTGGCCCCCTGTTGGGCGAAATGGACGGGGGTTGATTATAATACGAGGGCCGGAGCAGGGGCAAGGAAGGGGGGAGGGGTGGAGGGTGGAAGTTGGAAGTTGGTGGTTGGAGGGTGGAAGTTGGAAGTTGGAGGTTGGAGGGTGGAGGTTGGAGGTTGGAGGGCTATACGCATTGTTGTAATCTAAACCGACCCTTTGCTGCGCCCGCCCCGCCCCCGTCGGTTCCCCAAAACCGGAGGCCCTATGCCACGCCAACACAAAACGCCACAGCAAGCGTTCCTGGCCGCGCTCCAGCAAGGCGCGCGCGAAGTGGGCCTGCAGCCCCACCGCGGGCCCGTGGTGGTGGGCCTCTCGGGCGGCGCGGATAGCCTGGCCCTGGCCCACGGCCTGGCCCGGCTGGGCTACCCCATCGTGGCCGCGCACCTGGACCACGGCCTGCGGCCCGAAAGCGCCGCGCAAGCCCAAGCCGTGCGCGCCTGGGCCCAGGCCCAGGGCTGGCCCACCGCGGTGGCCCGGGCCGATGTGCAAGGCCGCGCCCGCCGGGAGCGCATCTCGCTGGAAGACGCGGCCCGCCGGGAACGCTACGCCTTCCTCTTTCGGGTGGCCGAAGCCCACCACGCCCAGGCCGTAGCCACGGCCCACACCCAAGACGACCTGGCCGAAACCGTGCTGCTGCGCTTGCTGCGGGGCGCGGGCGTGGAAGGCCTGCGGGCCATGCAGCCCCGAACGGTCCCCACGCCGTGGCACCCCCGCATTCCCCTGGTGCGGCCGCTGCTGGCCGTGCCCCGGGCCGTGGTGCATGGCTATACGCAGGCCCTCGACCTGCCCGTACAGCCCGACCCCAGCAATCAGGACCCGCGCTTCTTGCGCAACCGGGTGCGGCACCAGCTGCTGCCCCTCATGGCCCAGCTCAACCCCCGGGTGGTGGAAACCCTGGCCCGCACGGCCCGGGTGCTGGCCGCGGAGGCCGAAATTCTGGCCCAGGCCGAACAGCAGGCCTGGGAAGCCACGGTGCTGCGCGCCACGCCCGAGGCCGTGCAGCTGCACCCCCAGGCCTGGCCCCAGCTGCTGCCGGGGCTGCGCTACCGGCTGCTGCGCCGCGCGGCCCGGCATTTGCTGCTCGCCCCGCCGACCGGCACCGCGCCCCCGGCCACGGCCCGCCCCTTTTGGTGGCAACCCTCGTGGCGCGCGGTGCAACGCGCGGACCAGGTGCTGCGCCAGGCAGCCGCGCCCCGGCCCCAACCCTGGGTGGCCGGTCTCTATTTGCTCACCCGGCCCGACGGGCTTTTCGTGCTGCGGGGCCCCCACACGCCGCCCGGCCCCTGGCCCCAGCTGCCTGCCGGTTCCCCCCTGCCCCTGGAGCCGGGCCAAACCCAGGCCCTGGCCCACGGGTGGCAGGTGCAGGCCTCGGCCCTCATCCCGGCCCACGAAGCCCGGGCCGCCCTCCAGGCGAGCCCACCCGGCCCCTGGGAAGCCTACCTGGACCCCGACGCCGCGCCGCCGCCCTGGCACCTGACCCCGCCCCGCCCGGGCGACCGCTTCGCCCCCTTAGGCCTGGGCGGCCACACCCTCACCGTGGGCGACGCGTTCACCAACCGCAAAATCCCCCTCAGCCTGCGCCCGCACTGGCCCCTGCTGCGCACCGCGGACCAAGGCATCGCCTGGTTCCCCGGCTATGGGCCGGCCCACTGGGCCCGCCTCACCCCGGCCAGTCGGCACGCGGTGCGGGTGCGCATTCTCCCCCCTGAGGAGCACGCGCCATGAACTGGTTTCGCCGCCGCAAACGCCCCAATCGCTTTCTGGAGCTGCTCATCCGCCAGGCCGAGTTGACCACCCAAGGCCTGGAAATGTTGGAACACTACATGCTGGACCCCAACCGGGCCCTGGCCCTGCGCATCAAAGAGGTGGAAGAAGAAGCCGACGAGGTGCGCCGCATTCTCATCGACGAGCTCAACCGCTCCTTCGTCACCCCCTTCGACCGGGAGGACATTTTCGCCCTCTCGCTGACCATCGACGACATGCTCGATTATGCCTGGACCACGGTGGACGAGATGGAGATTTTTCAGGTGGAACCCACGGAAGACATGCGCCGTTTGGTGGAACTATTGCACGCCGCGGCCCGGGAGATTTGGCGCGGGGTGCAGCGGTTGGAACATCACCCCCGGGTGGCCAACGAGCACGCGGTGCGGGCCAAGGCCCTGGAAAATCGGGTGGAGCGGGAATATCGCAAGGCCCTGGCGCGGCTGTTCCGCACGCCGCAAAATCTGGACGATGTGGTGACCATGCTCAAGTATCGGGAGGTCTACCGCCATCTTTCCAACGCGGCCGACCGGGGCGACGAAGCCGCCAATGTGATTGGCGACATTGTGGTCAAATGGTTGTGAGGTTGGTGGGTGGTGATTGGAGGTTGGAAGTTGGTGGTTGGTGAGTGGGAGTTGGCGGGGCCGCGTTTTTTGGACCGCGGCACGCTCGTGCCGCTTGGGTTTTCGGATGAAGGCTCACACGGAGACACGGAGAACACGGAGGGGGGGGGAGAAGTTGGTGGTTAGGGGTTGGAAGTTGGCGGGTACCGCGCGTTGCTCCCCGCTGTCTGCTGACTGCTCCCCACTTTTTTATCCGCGTTCATCCGCGGTTGCATTCCCTGGACGCGTCGCGGCCGGCTTTACCCCTTCACGCCGCCCGC
>JALSPJ010000045.1 GCA_026985995.1 Anaerolineales bacterium | reverse complement strand
GCGGATAGAAAAGGCGCTCAGGGGGTGGGTTCAAGTCGCCGCTCCAGGCTATGCGCTGCCAGCCCGTCGCCGAAGGGGAACCGGCTTGTGCTGCGGCCACATACAGCGCGGCCTGCCGCGGGCGATAGGGGCCCAGGGGCTGCATCAAAGTGGCCAAAATCTGCTGGGCCAGTTGGTCCAGCGGAATATCTTCCAGCAAAAAGGCGAACAGCTCCCGCAGCAGGTTTTGAATCTGCAGCCGAAGGTGCAGGGTGCGCTGCAAATTCCGTTCCTCGGTGAGGTCGTCGAAGAGGAACACCCACCCCAGGGCCACATTTCCTTCGTCTTTCAAAGGCAACCACGAAACCAGCCAATCGTAATGCTGGCCGTTGGCATCCTCAAAGGTGACGATTTCGCCCCGCACCTCCCGCAGGCCGTTTTGTTGCCGCTGCCATGCGGGGTGAGCGCCGAGCTTCTCCCGCCAGGGCAGGCCCCGGTCCTGAGGTCCCAGGCCCAGGGCCTGGGCTGCGGGCGCGTTCCACCAGGCCAACAAGCCCTCGTTGGTCAGCACCACTACCCCTTCCCGGACCTGGCCCAACACACCCTCGGGCGTGAACGCGCCGGCAAAGCCAAAGCGCAAACGCAGCAGCGCGCCGCTGAGCACTAAGCTCACCAGGGCCATGGAAAGGGGTAAAATCTGCACCACTTTCAACATCAAGGGGGAACCCGGCAGCAGGGTCCACACCTGCAGCGCGCTGATCACCAGAAAACTCAACCCCAGGAACACCAAGCGCAGCCTGGGAATGGCGCGCAGTAGGGGACGCGTATAATACACCAGCAACGCCAAACCCAGGAAGAACCACAGCATGGGCAGCCAGGTGCCCAGCAGACTGACATGCCAGGGCGGATTTTGCAGCACGGCCACGAATACCCGCCGGCCGGCCATCACCATTTCCCGGGCCGTCCAATAAGGCCACGAGGCCCACTCCGCGCTCCACTGCACCGCGGTGGCCAGGGGCACGAAGGCCCACAAGGCTTTGCGCCATTGGGGACGCACCGCACTCAACACGGTGGCGAAGAAGGTCAGCGCGGTGAGGGAGGCCGCGTTGTTGCGCACCACAATCCACGGCCAAAACGCGTCAGTCGTGCGCGCGGCCAGGCTCGTGCCATAGGCCCCGGTCCACACCCCCGCGGCCAGGTTGACCAAAATGAACCAGGCCCCTTCGGCCAGCAGCAAATGCCGGCGGTGCCAGCCATTCCAGGCGATGAAAAAGGACACCGCGGCCGAAAGCCAGGCCAGCGCTATCAAGAGGGCAATGTAGTCCATGTTCACGCCTCATTGGGAGGAAGCGGCCGCGCCGGCCTGCAGCAGGCGTTGCACGAATTGCGCCAGCATGGTCAACGAAATGGGCTTCTCGAAGTAATAGTCGAAGCCCAAGGCCTGGACCTCGTCGCGCTGGCGGGCCTCGGCGGTGAGCACGATGACCTCGGTGCCGCGGCGGCGCAAATACTCGCGATAGGCGCGCAGCAAATCGGCCGCGTTGCCGTCGGGCAGGCGCAAATCGACCAGGAAGATGGCGTATCGGCGCTGCTCGAGCGCGGCGCGCGCTTCGGCCAAGGTGGTGACCAGGTCGATATCCACTTCCAGGCGCGCCAGGGCACGACGGTACAAATCGGCCAGGCGAGGCTCGTCTTCCAAAATCAACATGCGCGGCCGAGATGCCATGGCCTCAACCTCCTCCGCATCATCTTGCCACGGAACACGGCCGTATTGTAACACAATGGCACGCAACCGCGGCACTAACGACAAAAATAGCCCTTGGGGGCCGGGTCCAAGGCCGCGGCCGCCGACGGTTCCCCCACGCGCCAGCCAGGCATTGACGCCGGCGCGCGGCCGCGATACAATTGCGCCCGCTGCGCGGCCGGGCCGCGCTACATTCCACCAAAGGGCGAAGGTAACCCGCGCTCGCGGGTGAGAGGCGCCCGAGGAAGGGTACTATGGAACGCATCCGTTTGCAGGCCGAACCCCGCACCGTGTTGGGCAAAAAGGTCAAGCGCCTGCGCCGGGCCGGTAAACTCCCCGGCGTGATTTACGGCGCGCATCTGGACCCCACACCCATCCAGATGGATTACAAAGCCGCGTTCAAAGCCCTGCGCAAGGTTGGCCCCTCCACCCTCATCGAAATCGAGCTGGGCGACACGGTGCACACCACCATCATGCGCGAACGCCAGCGGGATGTGGTCACCGGGCGGTGGCTGCATGTGGACTTCCAGGCCGTCTCCCTCACCGAAGTAGTAGAAGCCGAGGTGCCCATCGTGCTGGAAGGCGAGGCTCCCGCGGCCAAATTCTACAACGCCACCATTTTGCAGCAGCTGGAAACCCTGACCGTGGAAGCCCTGCCCAACGACCTGCCCGAACAGGTGGTGGTGGACCTGAGCCGCCTGGAAAAGGTGGGCGATGTGGTCACCGTGGCCGACCTGGTGCTGAGCGACAAGGTCAAGGTGCTCGACCCGCCCGACGAGGTGGTGGTGGCCGCAGTAGGCGAAATGGGCGAAGAGGAAATTCCCACCGAAGCGCCCGAAGCCGGCGAGCCGGAAATCATCGAAAAGGGCAAGAAAGAAGAAGAGGAATGAGCGCAGGCCGGGGCCGAGCGCCCCGGCTTTTGTTTTCTCGGAGGCGCGATGGCGAAACGCATCGTGGTGGTGGGTTCCGCCAATCCGGTCAAGCAGCAGGCCGTGCGCCGCGCGCTGGCCCGCCTGTTCCCCGGGCAGGGGTGGGAAGTGCGGGGCCGGGCCGTACCGTCGGGCGTGGCCGCGCAACCCCTTTCGGATGCCGAAACCCGCCGCGGGGCCCGGCAGCGGGCCCGGGCCGCGCGCACCGCCTTCCCCGAGGCCGCGCTGTGGGTGGGCATCGAGGGCGGGGTGGAACCGGCCACCGAGGGGCCGTGGCTTTCCTTCGCCTGGGTGGCCGCGCTCGACGCGCACGACCGCTGGGGCCTGGCCCGCACCGCGGCCTTTCCGCTGCCGCCGCCGGTGGTGGAACTGCTGCAGCAAGGCCTGGAACTGGGCGAGGCCGACGACCGCATCTTTGGCGCGCGCAACAGCAAGCAAGGCCCCGGCGCGGTGGGGCTGCTCAGCCACGGCGCGCTGGACCGCACCAGGCTGTACGAACAAGGCGTGCTGCTGGCCTTGCTGCCCTTCCGTAACCCCCATCTGTACTGGGAAGCCCCCTAAACCCGCCCGGTCGGGCGACGGTTCCCCCACCCCCCAAACTCACAGGGGCTCCGCGGCCCGCTGCACATACGCGGCGTAAGCCTGCATGAGGCGCTGCGTGAGGGGCCCCGGCCGACCCGGGCCCACGGTGACCGCATCGATGCGCGCCACGGGCACCAGGCCCCGGCTGCTGCTGGTGATGAAGGCCTCGTCAATCGTGGGAACCTCACGGAGGGGCAGCGCGCGGTAGCGGGTGGGCAAAGCGAGCGCTCGGGCCACCCGCAGCACCACCCCCCGGGTGACGCCGGGCAGCACGCCCCATTTGGCCGTGTAAAGCACGCCCTGCCGCGCCCAGAAGAAGTTGCTGGTCAGGCCTTCGCGAATGCGGGCCCACGGCGCGAGCAGGGCCTCATACGCGCCTCGGGCCCGCAGCTCGGCCTGTACCCGGGCCCGGGCCTGGATGAAGGCGGTGCGCTTTTCGTGGGGCCGGGGCCGCCGCAGGTCCACGGTGATGGTGGCCACGCCCTGCCGATACACTTCGGCCGGCGGCGGATGCAAAGGTTCCAACAGCGCATACACGCCATCGTCGGGCACCGCGACCAGACGCACCCGGGCTTCGTCGGCCGGGAAGGCGCGCAGGGCCGCCCGCAACGCGGCCCGCAATTGCCGCGGCGTCAGGCGCGGGGGCGGGTTCCCCTGGGGGTAGAGGCGGCGCACATGCCGGCGCAGGCCCAACACCCGCCGTTTGCCGTCGAAGGTGCGAAAGGTGGTGTAGAAGCCCGGCGGCAGGGCGCGGGTGGCGTCATCCAAGGAATGAGCTGCAGGGGGCCACGGCAGCGCCTGAGGCCCCTGGGGGGTGAGGCGATAGAGGGCAAACATGGGCGTTCCTGCTCAAGCCGGGGGGTTGGCGTTGAAGGCGACGACCTGCTCGACCTGAGCCAGCGCCATATCGAGCAGGTTGAGGGCCAGGTCCCAGTCCAAGGTGAGGCCCGGGCTTTGGCCCGGCGCGCGGTGGGGGATGTCCTGGCGCACGGCTTTGAGGCGGTCGAGCGCGGCCTGGGCCACGGCGTGGGCCTCGCGCCAGGGTTCGCGGCGGGCCTGGGGCGGTGCGTCCAGCGCGCTGCGCACGGCCCAGGCGTCGGCCTCGGCCAGGGCCAGCAGGTCCACGGCAGCCTCGCGCCACGCGGCCGCGCGCCCGGGGTCGCCGCCGGCGCGGGCCCACAGCTTGGCCAGCAGGGCCACGGCCATGGCCGCGGTGCTCACGGCCAGGGCCAGCCCCGCGGGCGCGGGGGTGTGCGGGTCGGCCAGGGCCCGTAGCAGGTCACGCCCCGGACGCCAAAAGGCCTGGGTCAGCCGCGGCTCCAGCACCTGGGCAAAGCTGAAGGCGTCCATTTGCATATACCAGCGCGCGGCGTCGAAGAGCGCGTCCTGGGGAATCATGCCCACCAGTTCGGTGTGGTGAATGGCCACACCATAGCGCGCGGCCTCCCGGCGGATGAGTTCCACCACCCGGGGCAGGGGGGTGCGGCGAAAGTCGGTGAGGTTCATGGAAACCTGGGCCCGGCCCTGCACCAGCAGGCCCAAGGCTTTGACATAGCGCAAGCCCCCGGAGGAGTGCCGCACCGCGCGGGCGATGCGGCGGGCGATGGTCACATCGTCGGTGGTGAGGTAGACATTGAAGGCGATGAGGAAGTCGCGCGCGCCGATGACCACCGCGCCGGCGGGGCCCACTTGCCGGGGGCCGAAGTCGGGCTCCCAGCGGGGGTCGTGGCCGATGCCGGCGCGCAGGGCGGGGTAGCCCCCACGGCGGATGTTTTCCAGGGCCCGCCGCTCGGGCCGGGTGGCGGCCGCGGCGTAGAGGTAGACGGGCAGGCCTAAGGTTTCGCCCACGCGGCGGCCCACTTGCCGGGCGATGCGCACCGCGTCGTCCATGGTCAGGTCTTCCAGGGGCACGAAGGGCACCACATCCGCGGCGCCGATGAAGGGGTGCTGCCCCTGATGGCGGGTGAGGTCGATGCGGCGGGCGGCTTCGGCAATGCCGCGCAACGCGGCCTCGGCCACCGCGTCGGGTTCCCCGGCCAGGGTGACCACGGTGCGGTTGTGGTCCGGGTCGCTGTGGCGGTCGAGGATTGTGACGCCGGGCACCGCGGCCATCACCGTGGTGATGGCGCTGATGACCTCGGGCCGCCGGCCTTCAGAAAAGTTGGGCACGCATTCCAGCAGGCGCATGGGGAACCTCAGGATGGGGCGCGCAGGCGCTCGATTTCGGCGCGGATTTCATCAATGACTTCAGGATTAAGAATAACTTTACGTCGCCCCTGGGAAGTGGAGAATACCACGAACACCCGCCCACCAAAACGCTGTTGAAAGCGACGATGGGCCCCTGCCATGCGTTGCTGCCAGGCCTCGGCCTCAGGCATATGCTGATAAGTAACCGGCTTGATTTGTAGACCAATATATTTTTCCCCTACAGGGAGCCAAAAATCAACCTGATAACGGCGATCCACCTCGTCAGGGGCTGGCTCTACAGGCCACTGCAATTCCTGCTGCAATTGGCCGTAAATAGTATTAATCTCTCGTTGGTAACCCTCAAAAGTTCGTCGAATAACCAGGTCACGGATGTAGGCGCGACAATCCTCCAAAGAAATTTCCTCAATCTCAGCGCGTAACACCTCACTGATTTTGACATAGAGTCGCTCCCCCAGCATATCCAAATATTGCTGGGGGGATATTTCAAGACCTTTGGCGTCCAGAAACTCCCTCAAACGAGCGTAGTAAGCGCGCTCCCAGGTCGCCAAGTCTCGCGGCTCAACTTCCCGAATCCATTGGGCAACAGGCCCAACCCGGCTTTTCTTGTTCAACCCCCAGCGATTCGTCGCCATATTAAGCACCCATTCCCTACCCATGCCGCTGTGCCTCCTGGGCCCAGGCCAGGAATTTCTCCCGCAAGCGATGCGGTTCCGCGGACGGACGGGCCAGGCCGCTTTTGAGTAAGTGCGCGTTGACAAAAATGCGATTTTTCAAATATACATAAGCCCGCTGGCGCGCGGCAGAGGCGGGAGGCACACCCCGGACATCGCGCAGAAAAACGCGCTTGCCTTGCAGATAACGCCGGGCATAGGCTTGATAGCCCTCCGGGTCGGCAATCACCAGGCCGAGGAATTCGACCTGCAGCCCTGAATCAAGCACCACGCCATCGGGCAACACGGATTGCACCCGATAGTACCTTTCGTCATCGGTCTCGACTTGGGCCGGGTCGCGCTGCGGACGAGCATCGTGCACGCTGGGGCGATAGGACACCGCGGGCAAAGGGTTCAATGGTTGCGCTCGGCGCTGCACGGTCACCTGGGTTGCAAACAAACCCTGGGCCAAAGGCTGCAAACGCGCCTGCATCTGGGAGACGAATTCGGGCACAATCTCATAGCCCACCGCGTGGCGCCCCAGCAGCACGGCCTGCTCCAAGGTCGTGCCGCTCCCGGCAAAGGGGTCCAATACCATCTCGCCCACGAAGGAAAACATGCGAATGAGGCGCCGCGGCAGTTCAGGGGGAAAAGGCGCTTCATGGCTCCGGGCTTTTTTGCGCGCCCCGCCGAAGGTCCAATGGCCGCTGAAATAAGTCTTCCATTCTTCTTTGCTCAAGCGCGAAGCCTCTTTGATTTCCTTAGGGACCTGCCGCGGCTTGCCCGGCTTTTTGAAAAGCAGAATGTACTCATAGTCGATTTCGACGATGCCGTTGGGCGGATAGGGGTAGGAGCCCATGACCACCGCGCCGCCCGAAGTGTTCATTGTGGTTTTCTTCTGCCAGATGATAGCCCCCAAATAATCAAAGCCTATTTGCTCAGCCTGGGCGATGATTTCCGCATGTAAGGGAATGACTTTGTAGCGTCCATACACCCGGGCCCGGGCGAACTGGTCGCCGATGTTGATGCACAGACGGCGTCCCGGGCGGAGCACTCGAAAAACCTCTTCCCAAACCCGATATAAATCGCGCAAATACTCATGCAACGATTGGCCGTAGCCGATTTGCCCCGGCACGCCGTAATCTTTCAAATGCCAGTAGGGCGGTGAAGTTACCACCAAATCCACACTGGCATCGGCCAACTCGGGCATGCGCCGGCTATCGGCCTCGAAGATGCGCACTTGGGGCTGTGCAGACATAGGTGCTCCCATGGGCCCTACGCGCCCAGCCGCTCCGCCAGCCAGGGGCGCACCCGGGCCAGGGCCTCGGGGATGCGCTGCACATCTTTGCCGCCGGCCTGGGCCAGGGTGGGCTTGCCGCCTCCGCCGCCGCCCACGGCCTGGGCCACATGCCTGGCCAGCTCCCCGGCGTTGATGCCCCGGGCCACCAGGCCCTTGCCCACGCCCACGATGAACACCGGCCGCCCACCAGCCGACCCCGCCAGCACCACCACGCCCTCAGGGTAGCGGCTGCGGAAGCGGTCGCTCAGCCCGCGCAGGGTGTCGGCGTCCGCGCCTTCGATAAACGCGGTAACCACGGGCACCCCGGCCACCATATCGGGCTGCGCCAGGCGCTGCTCGAAGGCCTGCAGCGCCAGCTGCTCCCGCAGGCGGCGGGCTTCTTTGCGGGCCGCGTCGGCCTCGGCCAGCACGGCCTGCACCCGCTGCGGCACCCCCTCGGGCACGGTCTTCAGCGCGGCCGCAGCCTCTTCCAGCGCATCGAAACGCCGGCGAATGAGCGCATACGCTTTACGCCCGGTCACGGCTTCGATGCGCCGCACATTGGCCGCCACGCTGCTCTCGTGGGTGATGAGGAACACGCCAATCTCACCCGTGCGGCTCAAGTGCGTGCCGCCGCACAGCTCATACGAGAAAGGCTCCTGGTCGCCAATCTGAATGGTGCGCACCACATCGCCGTATTTCTCGGTGAACAGCGCGATGGCCCCCTCGGCCACGGCCTCGCGGAAGGGCTTGAACACCACCCGCACCGGGTAGTCTTCCAGAATGGCCCGGTTGACCTCGGCTTCGATGCGCCGCAGTTCCTCCCGGGTGAGAGGCTCGGGGTGGTTGAAGTCGAAGCGCAGGTAGTCGGGCGCGACCAGGGAGCCGGCCTGCTTGGCGTGGGGGCCCAGCACCGTGTGCAGAGCCCAGTGCAACAAGTGCGTCGCGGTGTGGTTGCGCATGATGTCCTTGCGGCGCTGCGCGTCGACCCGGGCGATGGCCACATCGCCCACCCGGGGCGTGCCCCGCCGCACCCGGCCCACATGCACAATCAGCCCCGCGGCCGGGCGCCGGGTATCGGTGACTTCGATTTCCCACGGCTCGGGGCCCTCCGCGGCGTAGATGAGCCCCGTGTCGGAGACCTGACCGCCGGCTTCCACATAGAACGCGGTGCGGGGCAGCACCACTTCCACCTCCTGGCCGGGCTGAGCCTCGGCCACGGGTTGGCCCTGCACCAGCAGCGCCAGCACCGGCCCTTCCACTTCCAGGCCCGAATAGGGGTCATAGGCCACCCCTTCGGGCCCCAGCTGGCCCTGGGCCTGCAGGGTTTCCAACACGGCCCGGTAGCGGTCCACATCCTCGCCGCCCAGGGGGCCCATGGCCTTGCCCTTGCCCGACTTCACCCGATGCTCTTCCATGGCCCGGCGGAAGCCTTCTTCGTCCACCTCCAGGCCGTGCTCCCGGGCCACATCCCGGGTCAGTTCCACGGGCAGGCCGTAAGTGGCATACAGGCGGAAGGCCTCGGGACCGGGCACCACCGTTTGGCCCTGGGCCTGCAGCCGGGCCAGCAAATGCTCCAAATGGGCCAGGCCCGCGTCCACGGTCTGCGCGAAGCGTTCCTCCTCCCGGGTGAGGGTGTCGAAGATGACTTCCCGATTGCGCTCCAGCTCAGGATACGCCCGGCCATATTCGGCGATGACCGTTTCGGCCACCCGGGCCATGAACGGCTCGGTGAAGCCGATTTTGCGGCCAAAGCGGGCCGCGCGGCGAATAATCATGCGCACCACATAGTTGCGCCCCTCGTTCCCCGGCACCACCCCATCGGCGATGAGGAAAGTCGCGGCCCGGGTGTGGTCGGCAATCACCCGGTAGGGCACTAAGTGCTCGGCCCGCTGCGCGTCGGTGTGGCCGGCCAGTTCCTGAATGCGGGCCATGATGGGCAGGAACAGGTCCGTATCGTAAGAGTTGTCCACGCCCTGGAGCACCATGGTGATACGCTCCAGGCCCATGCCGGTGTCGATGCCCGTCTTGGGCAGGGGAACCCGGGTGCCGTCGGGCTTCTGGTCGAACTGCATGAAGACCAGGTTCCACAGTTCCAAAAAGCGATTGTCGGGGTTTTCGTCTAAGTGATAGGCCAGTTCCTCGCCGTAGAGCGGCCCCCGCTCGGGGAAGAAGTCATAATGAATTTCGCTGGTCGGTCCACAGGGGCCCACATCGGCCATCTGCCAGAAGTTGGTCTTGTCGCCCATGCGGGCCACCCGCTCCGCGGGCACACCCACTTCCTCCACCCAAATGCGATACGCCTCGTCGTCGCTTTCGTGCACGGTGTAATACAGGCGGTTGGGGTCCAGCCCATACACCTGGGTCAGCAGCTCATAGGCCCAGTGAATGGCCTCGCGCTTGAAATAATCACCAAAAGAGAAATTCCCCAGCATCTCAAAGAAGGTGTGATGCCGGGGGCTGGGGCCCACATTTTCCAGGTCGTTGTGCTTGCCCGAAACCCGCATACACTTTTGCACCGTGGTGGCCCGGGTGTAAGGGCGCTTGTCGGTACCCAAAAACACATCTTTGAACTGCACCATGCCGGCGTTGGTGAACAGCAAAGTGGGGTCGTCGCCGGGCACCAGCGACGACGAAGGCACCACGGTGTGCCCTTTGCTGGCGAAAAAGTCGAGGAAAGTTTGCCGAATGTCGTGGCCGCTGGGCTTGGAAGTCATGAACACCCTCTCCTGACGGAAAAGTCTGCCCCGAGGCAGCAGGGGAATTATACCCCGACTTGCGTCTATTCGCCGGCTTGCAGCGTAAACGCATCGATGACCCCGTGCTCCAGGGTGTGCATTTCCGCACGCAGGGTTTGCGCATCGGCCCAAATGAACAGCGCGCCGTGGTCCTCGTTGAAGCGGAAGATGCTGCCGGCGACCAGGTTCTCGAAGGGATACAGGCTGGGGTGGCCGCCCACACCGTTGACCACATAGGTGAGGCCATCACGCTCGATGCGCTCGTAGGTGTGGTCGTGCCCGGCGAGCACCAAATCCGCGCCCCAGGCCGCGTAGGGCCATTGCATCCGCTCCAGGGAACCATGCCGCCCCGACGAAAAGGGCGCGTGATGCAGCACCACCACCTGCCACGGTGTGGTGGAAGCGGCCAGGCGCTCTTGCAGCCAGCGGGCCTGCTTCGATTGGGGCGTCGCGCCGGCCGGCTCCTGCCAGTTGCTGTCGAGCACGAAGAAATGCACCGGCCCGCGCACGAAGTCGTAATAGCGTCGGTTCCCCGGCAAATAAGGCACCAGCTCCGCGCCGGGCAACCGCTTGCGGTAATAGCCCCAATCGTGGTTCCCCCAGGCGGGGAAAAAGGCCTCGCGCTCGATGTAATCGCCATAGTAGGCGGTCACATTCTCGTCCCAGGTGTTGGGGTTGCCGTTGGGGTAGTTGTTGTCGCCCACAGTGACGATGAAGTCGGGCTGCTGCTCGCGCACCAGTTGAGCCACAGCCTCCTCCACGGGACCGGCCTGGCCAAAATCGCCAATGACCGCGAAGAAGACGGGCGGGTAGTCGGGCGTGGGCGATGGCGTGGGGGTGGGGGGAACCGGCGTCGGCGACGCGGTGCGGGTGGCCGTGGGGGCCGCGGTGGGCGTTGGCCGCGCGGTGGGCGTGGCCGCGGCCTGGGTCGCGGTCGGCTGCTGCGCGGCCACGGCCGCGGTCCAGGTCCCGGGCGCCGGCGCGGCAGGCCGAGCCCGACCGCATCCGACCACCGTCAGCGCCACCAGCAACAGCCATAGCACCGTCCACTTCCGCCAGCGGTTTGGGCTTTGGTGCATGAGGAGCCTCCTGACGAAGCCGGGGGCACGGACCCAGCACGGGGGACGGCCCGTGCCCGGCGCTACGGCCCGGGCGTGATTTCCCACCACAGCGCGCGGGTCGTGGCCTGCACCTGGGGGCGGTAGAAGGGCCACACCCGGGCCGGGGGGGTTTGGTAACGCCCTGGGACCCGCAGGTCCAGATAGTACACCAAAGTATACACCCCCGGCTCCAGCAGGCGCGCGGTCCACACCACCCGGTCGGGGTAAATTTGCGGCTGGCTAAAGGCCTGCCAGCCCCACCACCAGCCCAGGCTCCCCGGCGTGGGGGGCGGCTCCTGCCCTGCGGCCGCGGCTTCGCTGCGTAAAAGCGGGTTCAACGCCGCCGCGCCGGCCGGGATGGGGTCTTCCACCACCACATACGAAAAGGCCTGGGGCACCTGCACGGTCAGACGCACTTCCACCACCGAACCCGCCGGCGCGCGCGGGGTCGCGAAGGCCGCGCAAGGCGGCGCAGAGCAGTCGAGGGGGGCATAGGTGCGGGTTAGGCTCAGCCCCCGCTGCACCGGCGTGGTCGCGTCGGGTTCCAGGGCCCAGCGCACCCGCATATTGTAATACAGCGGCCCGGGGCCCTGGTTTTCCAGGCGCCAGGCGTGCACCCCCGGCCCCGCGACCTGCACATCCTGCCACACGCCGTCCGTTGGGGGGCCCAGGGTCTGCTCGGCCCACAGGGCGCCATCCCACAACAGGCGAAAGCCCGGGGCCGACGACGGTTCCCCCTGCGCCTGGGCGCCGGCAGCCAGCGCGCTCAGGGCCCAGGCGGTGGTGAAAGTGTCGCCCCAGGTGCCATCGGCCAGACGCTGGCCCAGCAGATAGCGCAGGGTGGGCTGCAAGTGCGGGTGCTCGGGCCGGGAACGGGCCAGGCCATAGGCCACCACCGCGGCCTGCTGCACCGCGGAGCGCCACCACACGGCCTCGCCCGCGGGGGCCCAGGCCACGACGCCATCGGGCTGCACCTGCGCGTACGCGTCCAGGCGCTGCCACAGGGCCGCGGCTGCCTGGGGTTCCTGGGCCGCTTCTAAAGCCAGGGCCGTGAACACCAGGTCCACGGGCCCGGCGGCCTGCTGGGCCAGGGCGCGCAAGGCTTCGGGGGGAAGCGGCCGGCCCAGCTCGGCCAGCACCAGGGCCACGAAGGCCCGCTCCTGCACCGGCCACTCGTGGGCCCGCCGGGGATACATGGCCTCCAGCCACAGCCGACCGAGCTTGCGGGCCAGCAGCGTCTCGCGGGTCTTGGGAAGCACCCCGGCATCCAGGCCCTGTTGCAGGGCCCACAGCACATACGCGCTCACCAGGGGGTCGCCCTTGTCGTTGCCGGGCCACCAGGGCCAGCCGCCGTTGGGCAATTGCCGCTGCTGCAGCGCGGCCCAGGCCGTGCGCGCGGCCTGCTGCGCGTCTTGCACCAGGTCTGGGCTGCCTGCGGCCCCGGCTTCATACGCGGCCACCAGCGCGGCGTTCACCCACACCCGGGAAGCCAGCTGCTCGCTGCATTCGTAGGGCTGGCGGTTGACCATTTGCCACGGCAGGCGCAGCGCGGCCAGGGGTGAGGCCGCCACCAGCGCATGCAGCTCGGCCTGGCGGGCCCACGGCGGCACGGTGACCCACGCCTCGCGGCTCGCGGCCGGGTCCAGGCGTCCCTGCTCGCCGGTGGCGAAGGGCGCCCAGGGCATGAATACGGACAAGGGCGTGCCCGGGGGCTGCACCCGGTCGCCGCCGGCGGGGGTTTGCACCCACCAGGTGAGGGGCACCTGCCCGGCCCGGTTCGGCGCCACGGCCGACCAGCTCACCCGGGCCTGCCCCTGGGCGGGCAAAGGCACGGTTTGCACGGCTGGGCCCTGCAGGGTCAGCCCGGCGGTCTCCAGCCCCACCTGGGCCTGCAGCGCCTGGGCCGTTTGGTTGTGCACCGTAGCCCCCAACACCGCCCGGTCGCCGGCACGCAGGAAGGCCGGATACGCGGGTTCCACGATAAGGGGCTGAGTGACCTGCAACTGCCCCCGAGCTTCGCCCACCTGCATGGCATCGGTCAGGCCCCGGGCCCACAGGTTCCACACGGTGAGGTTGTCGGGCAGGGTCAAAGGCACCTGGGCCCGGCCTTGCTCGTCGGTGGTCACCGCGGGCAGCCACAGGGCCGTATCGCGGAAGTCGTGACGCAGGGGCGGCAGCAGCGCGGCTTCGCCCTCGGGCTCGCCCCCACCGCCGCCCAGGCCCAAGGAGACCCACGGCGGCGGCGAGCGATAGGCCCACACCAGGCGCAGCGCGGTCAACGCGGTGCGCACGCCCAGGCCCTGGGGCGCGTAGAACACCTCCACGATGGGCTGCACTTGCTCGCCAGCCAGGTCCAGCAGGGCCTGGTCCACCACAGCCAGGGCAAAGGTGCCCTGCACCGGGTTGCCGTGGGCGTCGGTCACTTGCAGGTGCAAAGTGACCTGCTCGCCGGGCCGGGCCGTGGCGGGTTCGGCCCACACCCGCACCTGCAGCTGCTGCGCCCGGGGCGTGACCCGATACTCGGCCGCGCCGTACCGGGCGCTGAGATTGCCCTGCCCATCGCGGCCCACTAAGGTGACGGTGACGAAAGTGTTGGGCGCGTGCGCGTCGGTCACTTCCCAGGCGATGGTGGTGCCCCGGGGCGGAACGGCCACCAGCCGCTGCTCCCGCACCCGGTCCTGCTCCCAGGTGACCCAGGCCCGGGCCGGGTTGGGCCACGGGTTGGGAATGAACAGCCGCGCGGTTTGCCCGGGCTCGTAGCGGGCGCGTTCCAGGCGCACGGGCAAAGTGGGGCGGGCCGCGCCGCCGGATACAACGCCTCCCACCCACAGCTCGGCCCGGGTTTGCACCCGGCCGCGCTGCACCACCACGCCATAAAGCCCTCCCTCGGGCGGGGTCCAGGCAATGTGAGCCACGCCCTGGGCATCGGTCGCCACCTGCCCCTGGGCCACGGTTTCGTAAGTGGGCACCAGGCTATACCCCAGAAACGGGTCTACGGCCCAATGCAGCTGCACCCGCACCACCCGATACTGCACCGTGCGCCCGGCCACGGGCTCCTGGTCCGGCGTCAGGGCCCGCACCTCCAGGGTGGCTTCCTGCCCGGCCTGGGGCCACACCGGCTGACTGCGCACGGCCAGGTAGAAGGGCACGGGGTGCACGGTAACGCGCGCTTCCCCGGCCGCGGGCACGCCATCGGGCCCCCGCGCGCTGACCACCAGCCGCACCTCCCACGGCGTCGCCTCGGAGGGCAGGTCCGTGACCCGCACCTGGGCCCGGCCCTCCGCGTCGGTGCGGCCCTGCCCTTCGTCCACGGGGAGCCACGCATCCACCGCGCCCCACGGCGGTTCCCAGCGGAAGGGCGGGCCTTGCTTCTCCCACCACCACTGGTCGCCCACCTGGTAACCGGGCAGGGTGAAGGGCTTGGGCCGGGCATAGGCCTGCCAGGTGAAGGGCATGTGCGGCCCAACCGCGCCGCTGTAGAAGGAAGTGCGCACCTGGGCCTCCACCCCGCCCGAAGACGCGGCCGCGGCATCCACCTGCACCCGCAGGGTGGGCTTGCGGAAGTGCGCCACGGTGAAGGCCAGGTGGGTGGTGACCTCTTTGCCCGTTTCATCGGGGCTCAGGGCGCATTCCAGCCGATAGCGCCCCGGCCGCGCGTCGGCGGGCAGGGACAAATCGCCGGCATAAGCACCCCCGTCGAGGCGGCCCTGAGCTTCGGCCACGGTCACCCAGGCCCGTTGCGCGGCGTCCCAAAAGCCGGCCGTGCAAGTGATGGCCGTATTGCGGGGCGTGGTGTACGCGCCGTCGAACAACCAGCGCCCCACCCAGCGAAAGTGCACCACATCGCCGGGCCGGTACAGGGGCCGGTCGGTGAACAAATCGGCCATCAGCCGCGGGCCCAAGGGATACTTCCCCCGCAGCCCAAAACGCCAGGGGCGTATCTCCCGGTTCCACTCGGCCGAAACCAGGCCAAAGGGCGATTGCCCCGGCTGCCCCACCACCAGCCACTGCAGCCGGGCCGCGAGCTCGGGCTCGCCCTGCCAGACGAACAAGCCCTGCTCGTCGGTTTGGCCTTCGAACAACAGGGAACCGTCGTCCGCGTAGGCCTGCACCGCCGCGTTGGCCAGGGGTTGGGCGTCGGCCGCGGCCACCACCCAGGCCCGCACCTCGTCGTAGCCCTGCTTGAGGGCGATGTGCGCGTCGACCACGGCGACCAAATGCCAGCCCGTGGTCAGGGGTTCCTCGTCCGCGGGCGGATTGGTTTCGGTCAGGCGCAGCCAATACAACCCTGGCGACAAGGGCTGCAGCGGGAAGGTCCAATACACCTCTTCGGAAACCACCGCATACCCGGCCCCCAAACGGGCCTGGCGGCTGAAGAGCACCGGCCCCGGGCGGATGGCGTCTTCCCCCTCTCGCCAGCGTTCGGCCAGCCACGCGTCCAGGCCGGGTTCCACCACCTGCCGCACTTCAATGCTCACCTCGTCCACCTGCGAGGCGAACACGGGCACCGAGAGCTGCCCGGTGGTGAGCAGGAAAAAGCCCACCGGGGGCCACGCCGGGTCCCAACTCAAGCCGTGGGTGTATTCCGAGCCAAAAGTGAGCATGCGGGGCGGTGTGGGCGCGCGCACCTGCCACTGCCACTCGCCTTCCAGCGGCGTGCCCCACGCATCCCGCAGCCCCGGCAGCAGGGTGAAGCTATACACCTGGTGCGGCTCGAAATCCCGCAGTTCTAAGGTCAGGCGTCCGGCCTCCGGGTCCATTTCCGCGCGCAGTCGCACCTGGGGCGACACCCGCACATAGGCCAGCGGGTCCTGCTCGGGGTCTAAGGGGCCGTTGAAGGTGAGGGTAAAGGCCGGCCACCAGGCCGACAGGGTGGGCAGGCCCACGGCATTGGGCTCGGGGAAGGGATACACCTCGTCGCCGTAGCCCACCGAGGGCACTTCCAGACTCAGGGGCACGAAGGGCCGTTCCACCACCTGAAAAACCCGCACCACGGGCTCGGCTTCGGGAGCCCACACTTCCCGGTGGAACACCAGGCGGTAAGCGCCGCCGTACTCCAGGGGCTGCCGGGGCTCGAAGACATACACCGGCTCGTCGGGGTTGGGCATGGAAGCCTGCAGGGGCAGACAGGTTTGGGGTTCGACCTGGGGGCTCAGGCAAAGCTGCTGTTGCACCGCGTCCAGGGGCAGCGCAACATTGAGGCGCAGGGTGATGCGCGGGCTGCGGGAAACGCGCTCGTTCTGGTCGTCGGCGTTGGGCGCGCGGCCGCTGGCCAGGGGGGAACCCGCAGGGCGCGCGCCCTGGGGCACCTGGGCCTCCGGCGGCCCGGCAGCATAGCGCGGGCCCAGGTTCAGTTCTTCCACCTGCAGGGGAAGGGTGCGCCACGACCAGCTGGTGGGTTTGTCCAACCCCGCGCCACTGGCGGCCCGCAATTGGGGGTGCAGGGCAAAGGTGTAAGTGCTGGCCGGGGCCCAAAAATCCGCCGGCTCGAAGACATAAGTGCTCAGGTCCACCCAGCGGCCCTGGCCTGGGATGTCGGGTTCCACCGTGAAGGGCCGCGGCTCCGCGCCGCCCACCTGGGCCAGGTCCACCACGGGTTGGTTGAAGGTGAGCACCAGCTGCGTGCGCAGGCCCACCCCGCGCGCGTCGGGCTTGGGCGACACCCGGGCCAGGGCGAGGGGTGGGGCCACGGCATAAGCGGCCTGCACCAGTTGGCTCAAGGCCGCGCCTGACGCGGCGCGCGCGGTGGTGCTCAATTCCAGCTGCACCTGCCCGCCCGGGGGCAACGGCGGCAAAACCACCTCGGCCAGGGTGGGCTCGGGCCAGCGCCACTGCACGGCCACGGGCTCGCCATCGACCGTGAGGCGCAGCGCGTCCTGCACCGACGCGGGGTCCATGGCCCGGCTGAACGCCAGGCGCAAGCGCGCGTGCTGCACGGGCAGGGTGGTTCCGGGCTCAGGCTGCAGGCCCAGCAGCAAGGGCTGCTCGGGCGTGAGCGCGGTGGCCGAAGGCGTGGGGCTGGGCTGCTGCGTGGCCGTGGGCCACGGGGTAGAAGTGGGGGTGGAAGGCGCGCGACGCTGGCACGCAGCCAGCGCGGCGAGGACCAAAACCAGCCACCATAGCACGCGTTTCATCACGACCTCCTCGCGAAGCCACCCTTGGCGAGGGCCGCAACGCCCCCCGCTCCATACTTTCTGCTGCCTGCTGCCTGCTGCCTGCTAACCACTGACTGCTGACTGCTGAGTGCTGCCTGCTGACCGCTCACCACTGCCTGCTCCCCACGCCTTTCACTATACCACACCCCGCCTGCTCGTGGCTTACTTTTACACATCGCACCATTGCGGACCAAGGCCGGTTACCAGGGCCAAAGGAATGGGTGCGGCCTATCAAAACCCCATCTCCGAACCCGCTGATTGACCCAGCTTGGGCGGGCAAGCCCACGGGACGCTGCTATCTCGGGTTTGTGCTCCTCCGGCATCACCCCCTCACTGTCTTTTACCGCAAAGCGCAGGCGATACAACCCACTGCCCGAAACCACCGGTACAGTTTTGAAATACACATCGTACACCAGCACAATAACCTCAGCATTGGGCGCCCGGGTAAAGCCCCGAATGCACACCGCAGTGTTGGGGTTGTTCACACAACCGTCGAAATCCGTAAACGACCCAAAGGGCACAATGCCCCCACCCGCGTCGATGCCGTACAGATACACCTGCCAGAACACCTTGGTGGTCGGGTCCCACACCCGCTGCCGCGTAATGCCATAG
>JALSPJ010000044.1 GCA_026985995.1 Anaerolineales bacterium | reverse complement strand
GGTGGAAATCATGCTCAAGCACATCGAACTGGCCCTCAAAGCCACGGGGCAGGTGAAAGGCGGCCAACAGGTGGTGCTGGTGGCCGGGTTCCCCGTGGGCGCGCTGCGGCCGCCCAATTTCCTGCTGGTGCACACTTTGGGCCAGGACCTCTAAGGAGGCAGGGAAGATGATGTTCGGTTTGTCGCTGGAAGGTTGGGTGGCCCTGGCCGCGCTGGGCTTGCTGGCCGCGGCCATGGGGCTGGCCTATCTGCTGAGTTCCCCCGAAAGGCTCTATGGCCGTTTGCGGCCGTTGCGCGCGTTTCGGCGGGTGGAAACGGGCCTGGCCCTGGCCATGGAAGAAGGCCGCCGGCTGCATTACACCATAGGCCGGGGCGACCTGCTGCGCCCGGCCGGCGGGGTTTCGTGGACCGGGCTGAGCGTGCTGGAGCCCCTGGTGCGCGCCGCGCTGCGGGGCGATGCGCCGCCCATGGTCTCCACCGGCGACCCGGGCGTGACCGCGCTGGCGCATCCGGGCTTGCGACGGGCCTGCGTGCGGGCCCGGGCGCCCGAGGCCTACACCCCCGAGGGGTTGCTGCTGGCGGGCATGGAGCCCGCGTCGTACGCGGCCGGCGCGCTCATGGCCGCCCGGCAAGGACGGCAGGCTCTGACCCTGGCCATCGGCCACCTGGGTTGGGAAGCCGCGCTGCTGGCCGACGCCGCGCCGCGGCTGGTGGGGGGAACCGACGACCCAGTGGGCCAGGCGGTGTTGCTGGCCACCGCGGACGACGCGGTGGTAGGCGAGGAAGTTTTCGCGGCCGGCGCGTACACCAAAGCGCACCCCATGCACGCGGCCGCGCTGTGGTCACAAGACCTGTTCCGCTGGATTTTGGCCGCCATTTTGGTGGCCAGCGGGCTGCTTTCGGCCCTGGCCCGCTTGCTCGGATGAATTTCTGCCCATGCAAAGGAGGTTTCGCATGACGGTGAAAGTCGGTATCAACGGTTTTGGGCGCATTGGGCGCCAGGTGCTCAAGGCCATTTTGGAACGCCACCCGGACCAGCTGCAAGTGGTGGCCATCAACGACCTCTTTCCGGCCGAGACCAATGCGCATTTGTTCAAGTACGATTCCAACTACGGTAAATTCCCCGGCACGGTGGAGGTGGTGGACGGCGATTTGGTCATCGACGGCCAGCGCATCAAGGTGTTTGCGGAACGCGACCCGCGGCAGCTGCCGTGGCGCGAACTGGGCGTCGAGATTGTCATCGAAGCCACGGGCGTATTTCGGGACGCCAACAAGGAGCCGGGGCCGTGGTCGCACATTCGCAGCGGCGGCGCGAAGAAAGTCATCATCACCGCGCCGGCCAAGGGGGAGGACCTGACCGTGGTGCTGGGGGTCAACCATCGGCTGTACGACCCGGCCCGGCATCATGTGGTCTCCAACGCGTCGTGCACCACCAACTGCTTGGCGCCGGTGGCCAAGGTCATCCACGAAACCTTCGGCGTGGTGCAGGGGCTGATGACCACCATCCACTCCTACACCAACGACCAGCGCATTTTGGACCTGGCCCATCGAGACATGCGCCGGGCCCGGGCCGCGGCGGTCAACATGATTCCCACCACCACGGGCGCGGCCAAGGCCCTGGGCAAGGTGATGCCTGAATTGCAGGGCAAATTCGACGGCATGGCCGTGCGGGTGCCCACGCCCACCGTGTCGCTGGTCGACTTCGTGGCCCAGGTGGAAAAGCCCACCAGCGTCGAGGAAGTCAACGCGGCACTCAAGGCCGCGGCCGAGGGGCCCTTGCAGGGCATCTTGGGCTATTCCGAAGAGCCGTTGGTCTCGGTGGACTACAAAGGCGACAGCCGCTCGTCCATCGTCGATGCCCTCTCGACCCGGGTCATCGGCGGCACGCTGGTCAAGGTGGTGGCCTGGTATGACAACGAATGGGGCTACGCCTGCCGCACCGCGGACCTGGCCGCGCTGATGGCCGAAAAGGGGCTATAGCAGTAGCGCATCCCCTGGGGGAGGGGGCGCGCGACCCCTGGGGCGGCTCGCCGGGTGGCGGGTCGCCCTTTTGATGTGGAGTTGCCATGTACGAACGCTTGATTTGGGGGTGGCTGGCCCTGTGCTTGGTGGGGCAATTGTATGTCATCCCTGTGTGGCTCAGGCACAAGCCCTTTCTCACCGCCAAGTGGCGCTTCCTCCACTCGTTGATTGTGCTGATGCTGGCGCATATGGCGTTGACTTCGGGCTGGCTCATAGCCCTGCTGTTTTTGCTGGCCTATACCGCCTTGTTCTCGCTGCAAATCTTGTTCTTTTTGCCCGTATCCGACGAAGAAGAGAGCCTTTGGAGCGTGGTCGCGGCATCGCTGTTGATGGCCGGCGAAATCCTTTTTTGGCCGGCTATGGCCATCCTTTTGCCCACAAGCGAGGAGATTTTGAACGAGTGGGAGGCGATGAACCGGGGCGAGAGGGCGCAAGGCCAGAAAACAGGGGAAGACAAGGACGCAACAGATGGACGACGGCCAGTGCCGCCGGGGCAGGAGAGCGACAGCCGATAATATTATATTATCATACATCCAATGTTTGTAGATCCACAGGGATAGGGTGGGGGAGAAGGGGCGCGCCGGTAAGGGCAGGCGTGCGCTGCCGCGGGTGTAGCCGTGCAAGCGGGGGATGCGGTACGCGAGAGCTCGCCAGAGGAGGCGCGGGTGAGCGACGACGGGGCGCTTGCTATATGAGGGCGGTGCGGGGCCGGCAGCTCGGGATTGACACGCCAAAGCGGTCAGGCACAACAACGGACTCGGGTTGGTGGCGCAGGGGCGGGGAGGCTTTGCCTGTTTTGCTGCGCCGTTTACTTTCGATAAGTGTTATTAAGGAAAGTAAAATAGCGGCGTAACAGCCCTTGACCCAGGGTTATAATAAAAGCGCACTGCAAAAAATCCCTGCCTGGGAGTTGGGCCGTGACGATGCCAGCCTTTCGCCGCCTGCGCCCCCAC
>JALSPJ010000043.1 GCA_026985995.1 Anaerolineales bacterium | reverse complement strand
GGCCCAGGGCCCGGCGACGGTTCCTTTAGAAGCCTACGCGCTCACCTTGGTCATCGGCCAGTGGGTGGGCATTCCCACGGACCCGGGCAACTTCGTGCTTTTGCTGCTGCCCCTGGTGCTGGTGCTGGCCGCGCTGGCGCGGCGCTATGGGCCGGGGGCGTCATGGGCTCTGTTGGGCGCGGTGTGGGTCGGGCTGTGGGCCCTTTTCCTGACCACCCTCGCTCCGGGCGAGCGGGGGCCCCAGCAGCATCCCATCCTGTTCGTGCCCCTGCCCGCGCTGCTGTTGGCCCTGGGCTACGGGCTGGGGTTGCATCGGCAGCCAAAAAACAACGCCGCGAACCCATCATAGGGCTCGCGGCGCGCTCGGCACAGGTGAGCCGGGGCCTTATTTGGCGGCCTTGATTTTGATGGTCTTGGGCCGCAGGGCTTCGGCCTTGGGAATGCGCAGGGTCAACACGCCGTTGCGCAGCTCGGCCTCGGCTTCGCTGGCTTCCAGAGTCGTGGGCAGGGTAATCACCCGCTTGAAGCGGCCGAAGGGAATTTCCTGCAACAGCACCTGCCGCTTGTCGTCGGCCTCCAGCGCGGGGAATTCGCCCTCGATGGTCACCGTGTCGTCGACCACCTCGATGCGCAGGTCATCCACATCCAGGCCGGGCACCCAAGCGGTGATGACGAAGGCATCCTCTTCGGCCACCACATTCATCGGCACGCTCAAGGCCGCGGTCTGGCGGGCATCGGTCACGCCCACTTCCTCGGGCACCAACCCGGTCAGCAGGTTCATCAGCCGCTGCATCCGGCGGAAGGGGTCATAATACATCAGGCCCATGGTTGTCCTCCTCAAAGCAGGGTGTCAGGGTTCGTTCACCCTCCACCATAGGGAGGCGGTGTAAGAGGGCCGTTAGCGAAATATCAACTTTTTGTAAGAAGGAGCGCTTATGTCCTGGCTTGCGCAACAAGTCACCGCTTTTGTGGAAAACCCTCCGGTTGGGCCCGTGGGCCAGCAGGGGGCCGGGCTGCTGTACGCGGCCGAGGCGGCGTTGCTCTTGAACCTGGAACCGCTGGCGACCCAGGCCCGCGCGGCGGCCTGGCAGCGGTTGCAGCAATTGCCCTTGGGTGTGGAAGCCGCGCGCCTGGCCGCGCAGGGGATGCGAACCACCCCCCAGACGCGCAAGCAACGGCGCTGGGTCGAAGCCGCGCTCCAGGCGGCCCAAAGCCTGACCGTGCCCAGCCAGGCCGCGGCTGCGTGGGAGGCCATCGTTCGCGTCGCGGTCCAGAGCCGGGTGCGTAGGGCGTGGCAGGCGGCCCTGGAAGCCTGGCCCGGCCTGCGCGAAGACCCCTGGGCCCAGTTGCAGGTCTGGCAGGCGCTCATGGCCGGCCGCGAAGCATGGCGACGCCGCGCGCCCTCCTCGTGGGACGCGTTGCTGGAGATGCTCACGGTCTTGCCCGAGACCCACATCGTGCAGGCGCTGCTATGGCTGCACGAACAACCGTGGGCGGAAAGGGGGCTGCCGCGACCCGCGCTCGCTGCGCTGGCCCAGCGGCTGGAACGCGGCCCGGATTTGTACCCGCGGGCGCGAGGTTTGGTCGCGCTGGGGCGCTGGTTCCCTGTGGCGCAGCGAAAGGCGTGGGCCCAGGAAGCGACCGAGGCCGCCCAGGCCCTGACCGACGAACCCTATCACACCGAAGCGCTGGCCTGGGCCGCGCTCGGGTGGGCGCAGGCGCGCGCTGCCTCTGAGGCGCGGGCCCTGGCCGACCAGGTGCTGGCGGCCTTACCCCAGGTGGGCTACATGGACGACCGGCTGCGGGTGCTGGTGCCGCTGCTGAAAACCTTCACCATCCTGCGACGAACGAAGGACCTGGAACGCGTATGGCCCTGGGTGGCGGACATCGGCTACCCGCGCTTTTTGGGCCCCGCAGTCGCGGCCTGGATAGACGCGGCGAAGCAGCTCCGCGCCAGCTATCTGGTGCAGCGCGGGTTGCGTCTGTTGCTGGACCAGGCCCGCGAGACCCCGGCCGAGTGGCAGCGAATTCCGCTGCTGCAGGCCTTTTTGAGGCCCGCGATGTCGCCGGAATGGTGGCACGCGGCCTGGCAGGAGGTGGTCATGCCCACCCGCACGCCCCGCTACCGGGCCCAGGGGTTGGTGCTGCTGGCCGAGAACCCACCCCTGGTCTTTCCCTCTTCTTCGGTGGAGCAGATGCTCAAAATGAGCCCATGGGACCTGGTGGACCTGCAATTGCCCTGGGAGACCCTGGCCGAGCAAGCGCGCGACATCCCTGCCCCCGCGGCCCGGGAGTTCGCATTGCACAGGGTGCTTCTGGCCTGGCTGGTCTTTCGGCCCCAAGAAGGGCTCGAGGCCGGGCGCGCCTTTTGGCCCTGGGTGACCGCCCCTCACCGGCGGGGGGAGTTGCTGGCCACGGCCGTGCGGACAGCCCTGCGGCTCGCGTTCGTACAGCAGTTTGACCGTAGAGCGACGCGAGGTGAAACTTGACAAACCCTGGCCAACGCCCTAAAGTAGGTAGAAACACGAGGGGCTGCCCGGGCCGTGGGCCGGGCGGCCTTTCTGCAAGGAGGCTCAATCATGCACCCCTGGAGTGAGGAACGCAAAGCCCTCATCGATGTCGCCATGGGCCGCGCGCCCGCGGATGTGGTCATTCGCAACGGCCGCTGGGTGAGTGTGCAGTCGGGCGAGATTTTGCCCGGCACCGACATCGCCATCAAAGGCCAGCGCATCGCCTTCGTCGGTTCCAACGCCGCCCACACCATTGGCGAAAACACCCAGGTGGTCGACGCGGACGGCATGTATCTGGTGCCCGGTCTGCTCGACGCGCACATGCACATCGAATCGGGCATGGTCACCGTTACCGAATTCGTGCGCGCGGTGGTGCCGTGGGGCACTACGGGCATGTTCGTCGACCCCCACGAAATCGCCAATGTGTTCGGCCTCAAAGGCGTGCGCCTGATGGTGGACGAAGCCCGGGTGCAGCCCATTCATGTGTGGGTGCAAGTGCCCTCGTGCGTGCCCTCCGCGCCGGGCCTGGAGACCGCGGGCGCGACCATCACCCCCGACGATGTGGCCGAAGCCATGCAATGGGAAGGCATCATCGGCCTGGGTGAGATGATGAACTTCCCGGGGGTGTTCAACGGCGACGCCAAAATGCTGGACGAAATGGCCGCCACCGCGGCCGCGGGCAAGGTCATCGGCGGCCATTATGCCTCGCCCGACCTGGGCCTGCCTTTCCACGGCTATGTGGCCGGCGGGCCCGAAGACGACCACGAAGGCACCCGGGCCGAAGACGCCATCGCCCGGGTGCGGCAGGGCATGAAGGCCATGCTGCGCTTAGGCTCGGGCTGGCGGGATGTGGCCGCGCAGGTGGTGGCCATTACCGAGCACGGCCTGGACCCGCGGCACTTTTTGCTGTGCACCGACGATTGCCACGCCGGCACTTTGGTGCACGAGGGGCACATGGACCGGGTGGTGCGCGAAGCCATTCGCCACGGCGTGCCGCCCATCACGGCCATCCAAATGGCCACCCTCAACACCGCGGAGCACTTCGGCGTGAGCCGCGATGTGGGCCTCATCGCGCCCGGCCGCTACGCCGATATTTTGCTGGTGCCCGATTTGGAGCACTTCCGCGCGGCCAGGGTGATGGCCAAGGGCCGCTGGCTGGCCGAAGATGGCCGTTGGGTGGCGGAGCTGCCCCCTTACACCTACCCCGACTGGGCGCGGCAGTCGGTGCACCTGGCCCGGCCCCTCACCGCGGCCGACTTCCGCATTCCGACCACGGCCTATGTGGGCCGGGTGCGGGCCCATGTCATTGGTGTCATCGAAGGCCAGGCGCCCACCCGCCACCTGGTGATGGAGCTGCCCATCGAAGGGGGTGAGGTGCGGGCCAACTACGACTTCGATGTAGCCAAGGTCGCGCTGGTGGAGCGCCACCGGGGGACCGGCGGGGTGCAAATGGGCCTGGTGTACGGCTTTGGCTTCGATGCGCCTTGCGCGGTGGCCTCGACCGTGGCCCACGACAGCCATCACATGCTGGTGGTGGGAACCGACGAGGAAAGCATGGCCGTAGCGGCCAACAAACTGGCCGAAGTGGGTGGCGGTCAGGTAGTGGTCAAAGAGGGCGAGGTCATCGGCCTGGTGGAATTGCCCATCGCGGGCCTCATGTCGACGGAAGACGCGCGCGTGGTGGCCGACAAGGCCCGGAGCGTGCTGGAGGGCTTTCGGGCTTGCGGCTGCGAGATGGAAGACGCCAACATGCAGCTAAGCCTGCTGGCCCTGGTGGTCATTCCCGAGCTGCGCATCTCCGACAAAGGTCTGGTGGATGTGACCCAGTTCCGGGTCATCCCGCTGCTGGAGGAATGAGGCAAAGGGGAGCAGGCGCGTTCGTGCCATCGACGCGCCTGCTCTGTCTTTGTTTGTTGGTGGGATTGTATATTGAAGGGTTGTTGGTTGAAGTGACTACACGCATTAACGCGCAGCCAACCTACAGGCAGGCAATACGAGACCTCGGACAGCCCTCTTTTTTGGCTATACGCATTAACTCCTGGGCGGCGAGGCACTTGGCATCGCAACCGTTTTTGGCTATACGCCTTGCGCGCCGCAAACCTCACCGCGCAAAGCGAATAATCATCACATCGCCGTCCCGCACCACATAGTCCTTCCCTTCCAGGCGAATCTTCCCCGCGGCCCGGGCCTGGGCCCAATCGCCCACGGCCATGAGTTCCTCAAACGCAATCACCTCGGCCCGAATGAAGCCCCGGGCCAAATCGGTGTGGATGGCCGCGGCCGCGTCCAGCGCGGTGCTGCCCCGACGCAGCGGCCAGGC
>JALSPJ010000042.1 GCA_026985995.1 Anaerolineales bacterium | reverse complement strand
AGGCGATAGAAGCGCAGGAACACCGTGAGGGCCAGCAGGCTCAGCACGGCCATTTGCCACGGCGAAACCCGCAGGCTGAGGCCTTGCGTGCGCCAGCGGTGCCACGCGCCCCGCGCGCGCTGCCGGGCCTCGGGGGTCAGCAGCGCAGCCGTCAGCAGCCCCAGCAGCGCGGCCCACAGGGTCAGGTTCAGGCTGTGGAAGCGGTTGCCACCGAAGGCCAGAAAGGCCAGCAAGGCCAGGGCCGCGCTGAGCACCAGCCCGGGGGTGTGCACCTGCAGGCCGAAAGTCAGCGCCCGGCCCCGAGGCGGCGGCGTGAGGGGGAATTCCCGGCGCAGGAGGGCCAGCCCGCCGAAGGCCGCGGCCAGGGCATAGAGCAGCAGACCATCGCCCACGGCCCGGTGGGGCGGCTCTAAGCGCAATTGCGCGGCCAGGGCCAGGACCAGGGCCAGGCTCAGGGCCCAGGGCCCGGGCGCGGTGGCGCGGCGCGGTGTGGGGGGTGTGGGGGGAACCGGCGTCGCCGCGGGCTCGGGTGTGGGGGTTGGTCGCGGTTCGGCCGTGGGCGGTGGAGCCGCGGCCGCCGCGGTCGTCGGTTCTCCCGGCCCTGCCGGCGGGGCCGCGGCTTGTGCTTCAATGGCCGCGAACCAGGCTTCGTCCCGCTGCCACCCCGCGGGGAAGAGCCGGGGCCAGGCCCGGGCCATGCGGGCGCGCACATATTCCCACAAGGAAGGCGAGGTCGGGTGCTCGCTCATGCGTCCCTCCGGGCCAGGAAGAAGGTGTAAGCGCCGTGGGGGTGCCGGGGCTGCCGCAGATAAGGCCGCAGCCAGCGGTGCAGGTGGGCCACATTCCAGCGGCGCGGCGCCAGCAGCCAGCGCCCGGTGAGGGCCTTGACCAGCAGGCTGGGCAGGCCGAGGGGGTGGCCCCATTCCAAAATGGCCAGCGCCCGCGGGGGGAAGTAGTCCCACTGCTGCTCGATGCGGAAGCCGGCCTGGGTCAGGCGGCGGGCCCATACCTGGGGCGGGTCGGTGTGCGCGTGCCGGGAGATGCGGTTGAACCAGCGACCGTAGACCTGCGCGGCCCGGGGCAGGCCCATGGCCCGCAGGGCTCGCGCGCCCCACAGCAGCCGCGGGAAGCGGTGGTTGGGCACGGTGAGCACGAAGGGCGCGCCGGGCCGCAGCACCCGGGCGGTCTCGCGCAGCACGGCCTCCACCTGGGGGATGTGCTCCAACACCGAGTTGCTTACCGCGCTGGCGAAGGCCCGGCTGGCGAAGGGCATGGCCGCGCCGTTGGCCTGTACCCGCAGGCGGTGACTGCGCCAGCGCGCGGCCTCGCGCAGGGGCGCCCACCAGGGGTCCAGGCCTACATCCAGGGCCCGGTCGAAGGTGAGCGCGGCAAAGTTGCCGTCGCCGCAGCCCAGGTCCAGGGTGGGCGCGGGCAGCTCCAGGCCCTGGTAGAACGAGGCTTCCACCGCGCGCAAAAAGGCGCGAAAATAAGGCAGCGTTTGCAAGTGCTGCCACAGCAGGGTGTCGGGGTCGCGTATGGGCATGGCTGGCATTATACCGCGACCCGCGGGGGGATTGCTTTTACACACATTTTCGCCGCCATGGTTGGCGGTGGGCGGCTGGACACGGAAGAAAAACAGCAGTCAGCGGTCAGCGGTCAGCAGGGAGCCCGGTAGGGGCGCAGCGTGCTGCTCCTGGCCCGGTAGGGGCGACCCGGCTGGTCGCCCGGGAATAAAACCGCGGATGAACAACAGTAGTCAGCAGGGAGCAGGGAGCAATGAGCGGGGAGCGGTGAGCGGGCAGCAGTCAGCAGGGAGCCACGCGCGGCCCTCGCCAACTACCAC
Organism: Anaerolineales bacterium; assembly: GCA_026985995.1. Lineage (GTDB taxonomy): Bacteria > Chloroflexota > Anaerolineae > Anaerolineales > DRMV01 > JAADEN01. The sequence continues at coordinate 432 of JALSPJ010000042.1, read as the reverse complement.
CCACCAACTTCCAACCACCAACCTCTAACCTCCAACCACCAGCCTCCAGCTACCAACCTCCTGTTGGAACGCCCCTACCGCAGCCTTCGGCACCGCGGTATAATATGGACATCGAGCTGCTTTGCTGCGCTTCGATTGGAGGAGGCTGTTATGCAGAAGACGCGTTTGCCTCTGGTGATGCTGCTGGGGCTGGCCGCGCTGGCCCTGCTGAGCGGCTGCGCGGGCACGGCCCCCACCCCCACCGATGCCATGCGCGAGGCCGAGGGGCAGGTGCCCGCCCAGCCGGTGGTGCTGACCGCCACGCCCACCCCTACGCCCACGCCCGAGCCCACGGCAACGCCGACGGAAACTTCGACGCCGACGCCCGAAGCCACGCCCACGCCGGATGCCGAGGCTATTGTGCAGCGGATACGGGAGAAACTGAGCCAGGAG
>JALSPJ010000041.1 GCA_026985995.1 Anaerolineales bacterium | reverse complement strand
ATGGAATGGCGGGCCCGGCGGGACGCGCGGCTCACCGAGCGCATGGATTGAGGAGCGAGCGCCAGGCATCAAAGCGACGCCCGCCCACCGCGATTTTGGGCTACGGCACGCGCGTGCTGATTTGGGTTCCTGGAGAGGTTGGAAGTTGGTGGTTGGAAGTTGGCGGGTGCCGCGCGTTGCCCCCTGCCCCCTGTTCATTGCTCCCTGCTCATTGCTCCCCGCTGTTTTCATCCGCGTGCACCCGCGGTTTCATCCCCAGGGCGCAGCACGCTGCGCCCCTACCCCGGGCTCCCTGCTGTCTGCTGACCGCTGACTGCTGCTCTTCATCCGCGGCTTCACTTACCGGCGGTGCCCTGCCGCGTGTTGCGCTTCACCGGCGTTCAGGCTGAAATGCGGAACATCACCTTGCCCGATTCCCCCGAGGCCATGGTGGCGAAGGCCTGCTCGTATTCCTGCAGCGTGAACTGGTGGGTGACCAGGGGGGTGAGGTCCACCGCGCCCGAGAAGACCAGGCCGCGCATCTGGTACCAGGTTTCCCACAGGCGGCGGCCGGTGATGCCCTTGACCTCCGCGCCTTTGAACACGATGCCGTGGTCCCAATCCAGGTTGAAGGCCCGGCCAACCACGCCCAGAATGGCCACCTGCCCGCCGGGGCGCAGCACCTGAAAGCCCTGGGCAATGGCCGCTGGCGCGCCCGACATTTCCAGCCACACATCCACACCATCGCCCTGGGTGATGTCCATCAGGGCTTCGACCACATCCACATGCCGGGCGTTGAGGGCCACATCCGCGCCCATGCGGCGGGCGAACGCGACCCGGTAGTCGGTGATGTCGGTGGCATACACGGCTCGGGCGCCAATGGCTTTGAGCACCGCGATGGTCATCAGGCCCACGGGCCCCGCGCCGGTGACCAGCACTTTCTTGGCCCGCACATCGAAGGCAAAGGCCGTGTGTACCGCGTTGCCGAAGTTTTCCAGCAACACGGCCACTTCCAAAGGCAAATCGGGCGGGTTGGTCCACGCATTTTGCTCGGGCACGACAATGTACTCCGCGTACCCACCGTCGCGGTCCACCCCCAAAAGCTGGGTGTTGGGGCACAGGTGGCCCTGGCCGGTGCGGCAGTAGCGGCAGGTGTTGCAAATCACATGGGATTCCAGGGAGACATAATCGCCCACCCGCAGGTGGCGCACGCCGGGGCCCAATTCCACGATTTCGCCGGTGATTTCATGGCCCATGATGATGGGCGGGTGCACGCGGCTGGCGGCCCAGGGGTCCCAGCGGTAGATGTGCAGGTCGGTGCCGCAAATGGAGGCGGCCTTGACTTTCACCAGCACCTCGCCGGGCCCGGGGGTGGGGATGGGGCGTTCCACCAGCTCCACACCGGGGCCGGGATGGGTTTTGGTGAGGGCGAGCATGGTTTCGGGCATACGAGGCTCCTTGTCAGGGGTGATGAGCGGTGTGAAAAGGTTTTGCCGCCCTTGATTATACTCGGTGGGGTGGGTGTCAGGCGGCCAAGCATTAATGCGTATAGCCATTCCAACCTCCAACCTCCAACCTCCAACCTCCAACCTCCAACCTCCAACCTCCAACCTCCCTTTTTGCCCCCCGCGTATAGGCAAAATGGCCTACCCCAGGGAGCCGTTTTTCGTTACAATTGTTTTGCGAAAATCCATGACATCCCTCACCCTTCAGGAGGTTGCTATGCCTACTGTGGTCAAGTATCGCGTTCCCAACATTTCGTGCGGCCACTGCGTGATGAAAATCGAGCACGCGGTGGGCGACCTGGACGGCGTGGTCGAGGTGCACGCGGACCTGCGCAGCAAGACCGTGGAAGTGGTCTTTGACGCGCCCACGACCGAGGACGAAATCGTGCGCACCCTGGCCGAAATCCATTACCCGGTCGCGGAACGTTTGAACTGAGCCGCCCTTTCCCCAGAGGATGCCCATGAGCCGCCAAATTACGCTGCCCGTTCAAGGCATGACTTGCGCCAATTGCGTGCTGAGCGTTGAGCGCAGCTTGAAAAAGGCCCCCGGCGTGGTCCAAGTGGTGGTCAACCTGACCACCGAGCGAGCTACGGTGGTGGTGGAAGACCCCCAGGCCACGCCCCTGGAAACCCTCATTCAGCAGGTGGAAAAAGCCGGCTACCAGGTGCCCTTGGGCGAGGTGGACCTGCTGGTGCGAGGCCTGAGCGACGACAACGACGCCCGAGCCCTGGAAGAGCGCCTGCGCCGACTGGATGGCGTGGCCGAAGCCCAGGTCAATTTCGTCAATGAGCGGGCGCGGGTGCGCTATTTGCCCACCCTGGTGGAACCGGCTGCCATTCAGCGCGCCATCCAACAGGCCGGCTACAAAGCCATCCTGCTCACCGAAGAGGCCGTGGATGTCGAAGCCAAAGCCCGCCAGGAAGAGGCCGCGCGGCAACGGCGTTTGTTGCTCCTGGGCATTCTCTTCACCACCCCTCTGTTCGTGCTTTCCATGGGCCGTGACTTCGGCCTGGTGCCCCAGGCCTGGGCCGAGGCCCCCTGGTTCGGCTGGTTGCTGGCCGCCCTGGCCACGCCGGTGCAGTTCATCGTCGGCGGGCCCTATTACACCGGCGCGTACAAGGCCCTGCGCAACGGCGCGGCCAACATGGATGTGCTGGTCGCGTTGGGCTCCTCGGTAGCCTACTTCTACTCCCTGGCCGTGCTGCTGGGCATCCTGCCCGGCCACCTGTACTTCGAGACCGCGGCGGTCATCATCACCCTCATCCGGGTGGGCAAGTTCCTGGAAGCCCGGGCCAAAGGCCACACCAGCGACGCCATTCGCAAGCTGCTGCGTTTGCAGGCCCGCACCGCGCGCGTCCTGCGCGATGGACAGGAAGTCGAAATCCCGGCCGAGGAAGTGCAGGTGGGCGATGTGCTCATCATTCGCCCGGGCGAGCAAATTCCTACCGATGGCGTGGTGCTCGAGGGTCGCTCCTCGGTGGACGAATCCATGCTCACCGGCGAATCCATGCCCGTGGACAAAGGCCCCGGCGATGAAGTCATCGGTGCGACCCTGAACCGCCTGGGCGTGCTCAAAGTGCGGGCCACGCGGGTGGGCAAAGACACGGTGCTGGCCCAAATCGTCAAAATGGTGGAAGATGCGCAGGGCTCCAAAGCGCCCATCCAGCAGCTGGCCGACCGCATCGCGGCCGTGTTCGTGCCCATCGTCATCACCATCGCGGTGCTCACCTTCGTGGTCTGGTACTGGGTGCTGCCCAACTGGATGGCCATTCCCGACCCGCTGACGCGCGCGGTGGTCAACATGGTGGCCGTGCTGGTCATCGCCTGCCCGTGCGCCATGGGCCTGGCCACGCCCACCGCGGTCATGGTGGGCACGGGCCGCGGCGCGGAGATGGGCGTGCTCTTCAAGTCGGCCGAGATTTTGGAACGCGCCGGCGAGATGGACACCGTGGTGCTCGACAAAACCGGCACCATCACCCGGGGGGAACCCCGGCTGGTGGCCGCGCGCGGCTGGCATGGCCACACCGACGACGAAGTGCTGGCCATCGCCGCGGCGGTGGAGCAGTTCAGCGAGCACCCTGTGGCCCAGGCCGTGGTGCAGGCCGCGCGCGAGCGGGGCCTGACCCTGCCCGAGCCCGTGCGCGACTTCCAGGCCCACGCCGGCCGCGGGGTGAGCGCCCGGGTGCAGGGGCAGCTGGTGGTCATCGGTAAGCCGGCCTTCCTCGCGCAGCAGGGGTTCGCTTTGGGGGAACCGGTGCAGAAAGCCGTGGCCGAGCAGCAGTCCTTAGGCCGCACGGTGATGCTGGTGGGGCTGGCCGACCAGGTAGTGGGCCTGCTGGCCGTGGCCGACACCCTCAAGCCCGAAGCCCGGGAGGCCGTCGCCGCGCTCAAGGCCTTGGGCCTGCGGGTGGCCATGCTCACCGGCGACAACCGGCGCACCGCGGAGGCCATCGCCCAGGAGGTGGGCATCAGCGAAGTGTATGCGGAAGTGCTGCCCGGCCAGAAGCGCAAAGTGGTGCGCAAGCTGCAACGCGAGGGTCGCGTGGTGGGCATGGTGGGCGATGGCATCAACGACGCGCCCGCGCTGGCCCAGGCCGATGTGGGCATCGCCATCGGCACGGGCACCGATGTGGCCATCGCCACCGCGGATGTGGTGCTGGTGGGCGGCGACCCGCGCGGCGTGCCCCGCGCGGTGGATTTGGCCCGCAGCACCCTGCGCACCATCAAGCAGAACCTGTTTTGGGCCTTCATTTACAATGTGCTGCTCATCCCGGCCTCGGCCGCGGGGTTCCTGCACCCCATGTTGGCCGCGGGGGCCATGGGCCTGAGCAGCGTGTTCGTGGTGAGCAACAGCCTGCGTTTGCGCCGCTATCGTCCGCGGGTGTAAGAAAGAAAGGAGGAACGCCATGGCGCGCACCCTGACCGTCATCGTGTTGGAAAACGGCCCGTACCTGCTGCCCGGCCCCGGGCAATTCGCCCCCGAAGGGGCCGAGCCCCAGGCCACCAAGGGCAAACAAATCGCCTTGTGCCGTTGCGGGCATTCCGAAAACAAGCCCTTCTGCGACGGCACCCACAAGCGCATCGGCTTTCAGGCCCCGGGCGGCACCCTGACCGTGCCGGTGCCCGAAGGGGACGCATGAAACGCCACCGGGGGACGGCCACCACCGTCCCCCGGCGCTTGTTTCGGCATCGTAGGGAATGGAGGCAGGGCGAGCTGCCGCATTTCTCACACAAGGCCACGGGAAACACGGAGGGGGGAGAAGTTGGAGGTTTGAGGTTAGAAGTTGGTGGTTGGCGGTTGGCAGGGGGCGCGCTTGCTCCCTGCTTGTATGATATAGAATAGACAAGGCGGTAGACCGAATGACTGCAGGGTCTCGAACCCGTCGGAGAGGTTGGTCACCGCCTTGTCACCCTTTTGTGAAGCCGAAGGTCGGAGAGTAG
>JALSPJ010000040.1 GCA_026985995.1 Anaerolineales bacterium | reverse complement strand
CCAGAAGTTGACCGCGGCAATGCCCAAGGCCTTGGCCGTGTTCATGAATTCCACCACATCCGCGGTGGTGGGCTTCCATGAGCCAAAGGGGTAGGTGGAACCCGTAGCCACGATGGGCCGCCAGGGTTGCAGGCGCTGGAATTCGGCCACGGTGCGGCGCAGTTGGGCCCCGGGGTTGTGGGCCGTAATCCAGTACACCTGGGGCATGTTGATATCCACCCCCGAAAGAAACTCGCGCCACGGAAAACGGGGGTGATAGGAGGGGTAGCGGAAGGAGCTGAGCGCGATGGGCGTATTGGGCAACCCGGCCCGCAGGTGCTGCAAATAGGTGCGGGCCTGGCTGTGCTTGCCTTTGTATTCCACCTCTGCGTCGATGACGAAACCATCGAGCCCCAACTGCCGGGTGCGGCTGACCGCAATGCGGGCCTCGTTGACCGGGTCGTCGCCATAGACATATTGCCAGCCCCACACGGCAATGCCCCGGCTGCGCAGGGCCTGCACCAAAGGCGGCACCAGGTCCCGGCGGCGCTTCCAGTCGTAGTTATAGGCGCCCGTGCCGTCCGCGATTTTGACCAAAATATGGGTCAAACCGGCCTGCGCGGCCACCCGGGCGATAGCCTGCACATCGCCGCCTTCGCAGCGCGCAATCTTCCAGATGAAAAAGCCTTTGCCCACCAACGACATGGCTATCTCCTCCTTGGGGGAACCGGCGGACGCCGCGCGTCGCGCGCCGGTACCTTGCAGTGACCGCAGCCCTCAGGCCGCGTTCTGCCGGCCCTGGGCCAGGGAACCGTCCAACCCCAGCTCGGGGGCAATGCCGCGCATGGCTTCGATGACATTGGCCACATGCTCCCACAGCTCCACGCCGAAGTCGGCCACGGCCTGCTCGATTTCCTCCCGATGCACCCCCGCGGCAAAGGACTTGTCCTTCCACTTCTTCTTCACCGACTTGACCTTGAGGTCATACAGCGACTTGGAAGGCCGTACCAGGGCCACCGCGGTAATCAGGCCGGTGATTTCGTCGCAGGCGCGCAGGGCCTTTTCCATGGGCGTTTGGGGGTAAAGGCCGGTGCGCTCGGGCGCGTGGGTGAGGATGGCGTGCACGATTTCCTCGGGAACCCCCCGCTGGCGTAGGATGGCCGCGCCCTTGATGGGGTGGTCGTCCATGTTGGGGTGAATTTCCCAGTCGAAGTCGTGCAGCAGGCCGGTGATGCCCCATTTTTCCTCATCCGCGCCCAGTTTGCGGGCATAGAAGCGCATGGCGGCTTCCACCGCGTACATGTGGCGGCGCAGGTTGGGGCTTTGGACGAACTCGTGCATGATGGCCAAGGCTTCGTCGCGCGTCATGAGGTCACCTCCTTCAGCGGCGTTCTAAGCGATAGATGGTGCCCGCACCGTAGTGGGCCAGGTAGATTTCGCCCGCGTCGTCTAAGCCAAAGGTGGAAATGTTGAACGGCGTCTCCCACAGCAAGCGGCTTTCCCAGCCCTGCGGGGTGGCCCGCAGCCCCCAAATGCGGCCGGTGCAAAAGTCGCCGTAGAGGTAAAGGCCCGTCATTTCGGGCAGGGCCTGGCCCCGATACACCTCCCCGCCGGTGACCGAGCAGCCCAAATCGTGGCCATACTCGGCCACGGGGAAGACCAGAGTGACCCCCGGCGGGGGCGTGTCTTCGTAGGGGTGGGTACCCTCGAAGTAATCCCAGCCGAAGTTGGCCCCGGGGCCGCCATCCGCGGGCCAAAAGTTGACTTCTTCCCACTTGTTTTGGCCCACATCCGCGATGTACAGGTCGCCCGTGGCCCGGTCGAACGCGTAGCGCCAGGGGTTGCGCAGGCCCCAGGCCCAAATTTCGGGCAAACCGCCCTGGCCGTCGGCAAAGGGGTTGTCGGGCGGAATGCCATAGGGCGGCCCGGCGTCCACATCGATGCGCAGCATCTTGCCCAACAGGGTGTGCAGGTTTTGGGCCCGGTCCTCGGGGTCGCCGGCCGCGCCGCCGTCGCCCAGGCCGATGTAAAGATAGCCATCGGGCCCAAAGGCCAGGTGCCCGCCGTTGTGGTTGCCGTAGGGCTGGTCCACCTGCAGCAGCACTTCCTCACTGGCCGGGTCGGCCTGGTTGGCCGTGGGCGGGCTCACCCGAAAGCGGGACACCACGGTATCGCCGTTGTGGTCCGTGTAATTGACGAAAAACAGCCCATTTTGCGCAAAATTGGGGTGAAAAACCAGCCCCAGCAGGCCTTGCTCCGATTCCCGGCTGCCCACCCGGTCGCGGATGTCTAAGAAGGGTTCGGGCAGGCGCTGGTCGTTTTGCACCACCCAAATGACCCCGGCCTGCTCCAGCAAAAAGAGCCGTCCGCTGCCGTCGCCGGCGGCCACGATGCCCGTGGGCTTGACCAGGCCTTCCACCACAGGCCGCCACACCAAGGCCTCGGGGTCGGGCCAGGTCGGGGGTGCGGTGGGGCTGGGGGCCGGCGCGGGCGTCGTGGGGCCGGGTTCGGCCGCGGGGGTGGTGGGTGTGGGGGGAACCGGCGTGGGGCTCGCGACCGGCGTGGGGGGCCGAGGACTGGCCGCGGCCGGGGTTGGCGCCGCGGGGCGCGGCGCACAGCCCACGCCCCAGGCCGTGAGCAGCACCAACAACGCAGTGAGCGCGGTTCGGCTCATGGCGCGTCTTCCTCCTCGTGGGGGGCGCGCACCCGGCCGGTCACCGTGGGCTGGCCTTGCAGGGCCAGGCGGTGTTCTTCCACCACATCCCGGGGCGCGAACTCGAGGAACAGGCCAATGCCCACCGAGAGCACCACCGCGTCGTCGATGGGCGTGGGGAAGAAATCGGGGGCGATGAAGTAGACCAGCGCGATGATGGGCAGCAGCTTGAGATACCAGGGCACCCGGGGGTCGCGCATCAGGCGGGCCACCAGGCGCAGGTGGTCCAACCCGGGGCGGAATTTGCGCCGTTGCCCCGCGGGTCTGGGCAGCAGCTTCATACCTTGTCCTCCAGCACTTCCACCGCCGGCAGGGGTTCCCCGGCCAGCAGCTTGAGGGTGGCGCCGCCGCCGGTGGAGATGTGGCTGATGCGCTCGGCCAGGCCGGCCTGGTGCAGCGCAGCCACCGAATCGCCGCCGCCTACCAGCGAGAAGGCCGGGCTCTCGGCCACCAGCCGGGCCACGGCCACGGTGCCTTGGGCAAACCGCGGGAACTCAAACACGCCCATGGGCCCGTTCCAGATGATGGAACCCGCCTGCCGAATGAAGGGCGCGAAGCGTTCCACCGTCGCGGGGCCGATGTCTAAGGCCATCCAGCCTTGGGGCACGCCCTCGGCCACCGATACCACCCGGCTGGCCGCGTCGGCCGCGAACGCGTCGGCCACCACCAGGTCCACGGGCAGCACGATTTTCTCGCCATAGGTTTCCAGCAGCGCGATGGCCGTTTCCCGGGCCTGGGGTTCCACCAGCGAAGCGCCCAGCCGGTAGCCCTGCGCGGCCAGGAAGGTGTTGGCCATGCCGCCGCCAATGAGCAGGCGCTCGGCCCGCGGCAGCAGATTGTGCAGCACTTTGATTTTGTCGCTGATTTTCGCGCCGCCCAAAAGGGTCACCAGGGGGCGGGCTGGGCTCTCCAGCAGGCGGGTGATGGTCTCTACCTCTTTGGCCAGCAGGAACCCGGCCACCGCGGGCAGGTAGCGGGCCACGCCCACGGTGGAAGCGTGCATACGGTGCGCGGTGCCAAACGCGTCGTTGACGAACAGCTGGGCCAGCGAGGCCAGGCGTTGGGCAAAGGCCGGGTCGTTGCGGGTTTCGCCGGGGTCGAAGCGGGTGTTTTCCAGCAGCAGCACCTGGCCGGGGCGCAGCGCGGCGGCTTTGGCCTGCGCGTCGGGCCCGGCCGGGTCCGTGGCAAACTGGACCTCGCGGTCCAGCAGCGCGGCCAGGGGTTCCACCACCGGGCGCAGCGAAAGCGCGGGGTCGGGCTTGCCCTTGGGCCGCCCCAAGTGGGAAGCCAGCACCAGGCCCGCGCCGTGTTCCAGCAAATAGCGCAGGGTGGGCAGGGTGGCCCGAATGCGGGTGTCGTCGGTCACCCGGCCCTGGTGGATGGGCACATTGAAATCCACCCGCACCAGCACGGTGAGACCTTGGACCTGGACATCACGCACGGTTTTCTTGCGGAACATGGCAGCTCTCCTTGGGGTGATCGTCCGGGCTCGACGGGGTAATGATAACATAGGTGGGGGGTGGTGGGTGGAAGTTGGAAGTTGGTGGTTGGTGGTTGGTGGGGGGCCAGGCTTGCTGACCGCTGTTTTGCATCCGTGTCCTTCCGTGTTCATCCGCGGTTTCATGCCTGGGCGACCTGCCGGGTCGTCCCTACCCCGCGCTCCCTGCTGTTTGCTCACCACTCCCTGCTGTTCTTCATCCACGGTTTCATTCCGTGGGCGCCTGGCCGGGGCGCCCCCACCGCGCGCTTGCCGCCACCTGGGCGAAGGCGTCGATGGCCTGGGCGATGTGCTCGTCTTCGATGCCGTAGTGGGTCACTAAGCGCAGGCGGCGGGGCCCCACCGGGTGCACCCGCACGCCCAAGGCGGCCAGGCGTTGGGCGAAATCCGTCGCGGTGTGGGGCGGCTCCAGGTCCACATATACCATGTTGGTGTACACCCGCTGCAAATCCACCTGCAGGCCGGGCATGTTGGCCAGGGCCTGGGCCAGGCGCTGGGCCCGGGCGTGGTCCTCGGCCAGGCGGTCGACCATTTGGGTGAGGGCAACAATGCCGGCCGCGGCAATGACCCCGGCCTGGCGCATGCCGCCGCCCAGCACCTTGCGCGCCCGCCGGGCTTCGGCGATGAACTCGGCCGGGCCCACCAGCATGGAACCCACGGGCGCGCTCAACCCCTTGCTCAGGCAGAACATGACCGTGTCGGCGTAGGCGGCCAGCTCTCGGGCCGGCACGCCCAGCGCGATGGCGGCGTTGAAGATGCGCGCGCCATCCATGTG
>JALSPJ010000039.1 GCA_026985995.1 Anaerolineales bacterium | reverse complement strand
CCGGGTCGTCCCCGCCGCGCGGCCTGGCGCATTTCTACCCCCTGCCTCAGGGCGCGCCGCACAGCAGCACGCTGAAGCCGCCGCTCCACGCGGCCGCGCAGTGTAAAATGGCCTCGTTGAGGATGTTGCTGCGATGCCCCGGGCTCTGCATCCAGGCGTCCACCACTTCGCCGGGGGCCAGGCCCGAGGCCAGGTTTTCCACCAAAGTGCTGGGGTGGTAGCCGTTGCGCACCGCGCGGTCGTAAGGCGAGGAGCCGTCGCTGCCCTGGTGGCCGACCCGACCGGTGCAGTTCATATCCCGGGCGTGTTGGGCTGCGGCGTTGTACAGCCGGGGGTCGTAGCTCACCGGCCCTCGCTCGTGGAGACTGCGGATGCGGTTGATGGCGGCCAGGAGCTGGCTGCTGATGTTCTGCACCGCCGCGCTGCAGAGGGGCGTGGGCGTAGGCTGCGGGGTGGGGGTGACTTCCACCACCACGGGCTGGGAGGTGGGGCTGGGGGTGTAGGTGGGCTGGCCGGGCCGCGGGGTGGGGTAGGGGGTGGGCGACGGCCCGGGGGAGGGCGTGGGCGTCACCAGCACGGCCACCGGCGGCGGGCTGGCCGTGGGCGTGGGCGTGGCGTCGCAGGCCCGGCTGCGGCCTTCCCACACTTCCAGGCCCAAGGTCTCGTCGCGAATCATCTTCCACACCGTGTCGTCGGGCGTGTTGCTCCAGTAGGCGAACATGCGGGCCAGCACCCGCATCAGGGCCGAACCCGTGGCGCCCGGGTTGAAGTAACTGGCCGCCGGCCGCTGCGCGCCGTAGAGCGGGTCCTCGACCATCACCAGGGCCTTCATTTGCAGGGCCAGGGAAAGTTGCTCCTGGAACGCGCTGGGGCTGTCCACCCGGTAGCGGTCCCGCAGGTGCTCCCAGGCCTCCCGGCCGATTTCTACCCGATAGCGCCGGCCGTTGAGCCACAACCCGAAGCGCACCGGGCCCTCGGGGTCCTCTTCGTTCAACTCGAATATCACCTGCACCCGCTGGCAGGGCTCGTGCCGGGTGGGCGGGAGGAACAGGCGATAGACCTGCAGCCCCTGAGCCAGACCGGCGAAGTTCACCGTGGGGGTGAGGGTGAGCGTGAAGGTGGGCTGCACCACGGCCAACGGCGTGGGGGTGCGGGTGGCCGTGGGCGAGGGCCGGGCCGTGGGTGTGGGCCGGCAGCGGGGGTCGTACCATTCGTTTACTTCTGTTTCCCCAATCAGCTCCCTCCATAGGGTTACGGGCTGCTCCGCATCTTCGCCTTCCAGAAACACCCGAAGCAGCGCGTCCTGGTGGGGCAGGGCCGGCACCCGCTCCCAGCGGCGGGTTTGGGGGTTGTAGCGTTCCACCACATCCTGGGGCGGCAGGCTTTGCAGGAACTCGTCCCGAATTTCGGCGACCGTTTTGTCTTCGCTCAAGGCGAGCGCTTCGAGCGCCGCTCGTTCATCCTCTGATGCCTTTTGCCACCACTGGTCGAAGAGCTGCCGGGCGCGCGCCCGTCCGGGCCGAAAACGGTAGACCCCTTGGGGCAGGCGGATGGTCATGACTTTGGGAAAGGGGCCAACATCGTCGTCATTCGAGCCTGTTTGGACCTGGATCGTTTGACATACACCATCGAGGTAGAGGTGGAAAGTATAAGTCACGCTGCTATCGGCGCTGGTCTCATCCTCGTCATCGTCGCAGCCGCTGAAGACGGTGAGCATGAACAACACCCCCAGCAACAGCAGCAAGCGCAGGATGCGGCGGGTCATGGGCGGCCTCCTTTCGCGGTGGGCGGCTCAGGGCCGAAAACTGAAGGTTTGCTCCGCGCAGGGCTCGCGCAGGTGGTCTTGGGCGCAGACTTGGGCCGTGCCGTTGAAGGTCTGGCCGAGGCCCGGGCCGCTGCTGGGCACGGTCACCAGCAGGCTGCGGCCGGGCTTGATGAGGGGCGCGCCGCCCCGGGTCTGGCAATCGCGCCACCATTCGATGTACACGGGCGCTTCGTAGGTTCCCCCGCGGCTGTCGTGCACCGCGACCCGCACGGATTCGATGATTTCGGTGCCGTAGTTGGTGATGGTGAATAGCCAGCCGTGGCGCGGGCCGCACTCGGCCTGCCCGGCAAAGGCAATGGTGAAGGCTACGGCCGGCGGCCCGGGGGTGGGAAAGGCTTCGACCTCATCGTAGGCCCCCGCCGGTTCGATGTAGCGGTCGGGTACCCAGCAGGCCCGGGTGTCGAGCAGGCGCAGGAACCAGTAGCGGCCCTGGCCGCCGGGGCCGGGCGCCTGGCCCACGATTTGGGCCTGGTCTCCGGGTTGCAGCAGCGCCACCACGGGGTAGAAAGGCCCTGGCCCTTCGCGGCAGTACAGGTTGCCCGCGGCGGTGAGGAAGGCCAGGGCCGGGGTGGGCGTGGCGGTGGCCGTGGGCGTGGACGATGGGGTGGGTGTGGGCTGCGGGGTGGCCGTGGCCGGAGGCGTGGGCGAGGGGACGGGGCTGGGCGTGGGGGTGAAATAAGGCGGGTAAGTGGGCAAGGGCGTGAGCCATTCGGCCGGCGGTGGCGGGGGGCTGGCGCTTGCAGGGCGTTGCCAGCCATACACACCCGCGGCAAGAAGCAGCAGCAAGACGAGCGGAACCCAAAGACGACGGCGCATGGTCGGCCCCCTGGGGGTGTAATGACTGACTGTACAGTCATTATACAGGAAATCGGGCGGGTTGCCAAGCCGGAGGGTGGGAGGATAGAGGGCTTTTCCAAGTACGAACAAAATCACACGGAGGCACGGGGAACACAGAGAAATGGGAGAAATTGTGCTCTCCGTGTTCTCTGTGTCTCTGTGTGAAATTTAAATTCGGCGTTGTGGATGCCGTTGGTGTTAGAAGAAGAAAGAGCCCTGTGGGAGGATAGAGGGGCCATGTTATACTTCCCTCCCAGGGGGGACGCGCCCGACATCATCGTCGACCATGGAGGCAGGCATGGCAACCCCAGCGGACCCCGCGGCGTGGGCCATTTTGGCGCACCAGGTGCGCCGCGAATACATTACCGGGCGGGGGCGGAACCGGCGCACCCTGGTGGCCCTGGACGGTGTGAGCATCGCCGTGCCCCGAGGCGAGCTGTTTGGGCTTTTGGGCCCCAACGGCGCGGGCAAAAGCACCCTCATCAAAATTCTGACTACCCTCTTGTTGCCGACTTCAGGCCAAGCCTGGGTGCTGGGCTACGATGTGGCCCGGCAGCCTCGGGCCCTGCGGCCTTTCATCAACATGGTCTCGGGCGGCGAAACTTCGGGCTATGGCCTGCTCACGGTGGAAGAGAACCTGTGGATGTTCTCCCAGTTCTACGGCATGCCCTCGGACCTGGCCCGGCGGCGCATTCGGGCCCTGGCCGAGCAATTAGGCCTGGAAGACCGGCTCGGCACCAAGGTCTCGGAGCTTTCCACCGGCTTGCGGCAGAAGATGAACATCATTCGGGGCTTCTTGACCGCGCCCGAGGTGCTGTTCCTCGACGAGCCCACCCTGGGCCTGGATGTGAACGCGGCTCGGGATGTGCGCGCTTTTGTGCGCGGCTGGCTGGATGCGCACCCCCAACGCACCATTTTGCTCACCACGCATTACATGCACGAAGCCGAAACCCTGTGCGACCGGGTGGCCATCATCCACCGGGGGCGCATTGTGGCCCTCGATACGCCCGACAACCTCAAGCGTTTGGTGCAGGGCGAGGCCCGTTTTCGGCTGCGGGTGCAGGGGGTGGAACCGACCGCGGCCCCGGGCCTGGGGGCGTTGCCCGGCGTGCTTGGGGTGCAGGCCCGGCCTCAAGAGGGCGCCCTGCTGCTGGATGTGCGGCTGGCAGACGACGCCGCGCTGCCCAACCTGCTGGCTGCATTGACCGCGCAGGGCGCGGCGCTGCTCAGCCTCGAGAAGCGCGCCCCCAGCCTGGAAGATGTGTTCGTCCACCTGGTGGGGGAAGCCTGGCGCGCGGACCACGGGCCGGAGGAGACGCCATGAAGCCCGCGCCGCGGTCGTCGGTTCCCCCGTATGCCACGGGATGGCGCTTGTTTTGGCGCGCGGTGCGCGGCCGCGCTTATCCCCGCTGGGTTGCCCTGCAGCGGGAGCGGGACTGGACCGTGCTGGACATCGTGCTGCCCATCATGTCGGTGGCCGCGTATGTGTTCGTCTATCGGGCTTTGCGCGCGCCCGAGGCCTACATTGGGTTCGTGATTTTGGGCGGCGCGATGACCGCGTTTTGGCTCAATGTGCTGTGGGGCATGGCCACCCAGTTGTTTTGGGAAAAGCAGGGCGGCAATCTGCCCCTTTATATCATCGCGCCGGCGCCCTTGATGGCCGTGTTGTTGGGCATGGCTCTGGGCGGTATGGCCAACAGCACCGTGCGGGCCCTGGCCATCGTGGCCCTGGGCAGCTGGTTGTTTGGGGTCAAGTTTCAGGTGACGGCCTGGGCCATGCTGGCGGTGGTGTTTGTGCTCACCCTGGCCGCCTTGTATGGGTTGGGCATGGTGAGCGCGTCGCTGTTTTTGCTGTTGGGCCGGGCCGCGCTGCATGTCACCGCCCTGGCCCAGGAGCCGGTGTACTTGCTCTCGGGCTTCTACTTTCCGGTGCGGGCGTTGCCCTTTTGGGCCAGTGCCGCGGCTTCGCTGCTGCCCCTCACCCTGGGGCTGGATGCCATGCGGCAGCTGACCTTCCCCGAGGGGCGGGCCCAGGGCCTGTGGCCCGTGGGCTGGGAAGTGGCCGCGCTGGCCCTGATGAGCGTGCTGTTCGTGGGCCTGGCCTATGGCGCGTTGCATTACATGGAATGGCGGGCCCGGCGGGACGCGCGGCTCACCGAGCGCATGGATTGAGGGGCGAGCGCCAGGCATCAAAGCGACGCCCGCCCACCGCGATTTTGGGCTACGGCACGCGCGTGCTGATTTGGGTTCCTGGAGAGGTTGGAAGTTGGTGGTTGGAAGTTGGCGGGTGCCGCGCGTTGCTCCCTGCGGTCT
>JALSPJ010000038.1 GCA_026985995.1 Anaerolineales bacterium | reverse complement strand
GACGGTCTCCAGGGACCAAAGAACCGACGGTCTGCCGCCCCGTCCCCCATCTTACAGCATGGCCCCTTTTTCGCATAGGGCCACAGGCATTATTGTGCTCTCCTCGTCTTTCGCCGCCATCATAATATGAACACGGAAAAACACGGAAGAAAGATGGCAGGAAGCAGTCAGCAGGGAGCCACGCGCGGCCCCCGCCACCTTCCAACCGCCAACCACCAACTTCCCCCCACCACCCCAAACTTCCAACTTCCCCTCCCATGACGCCTACCTGACGCACGGCCTTATAATGAAGCTCCACTTCCCTACTCAGGAGGCACCTATGGCCCTGGTGACGGTTTTGATGGGTCTGGCTTTGAGCTTTGGTTTGGCGTGGGCCTACGCGGGCGCGCTTTATTGGGCCGACCGCCACGAAAAGGAGCCCAAACGGCTGCTGCTGGGCATGTTTCTGTGGGGCGCGTTCATCGCCACCGTAGGCTCCGCGCTTTTTTCCGCGGTCATCGATGCAGGGCTCAACTGGGTGTGGGGGAACCCGGGCGCGACCCGGGAGCTGTTCGACGCCGCGGTCGTCGCCCCACTGGTCGAAGAAAGCCTCAAAGGCGTGGCCTTGCTGGTGTTGTTTGCCCTGGCGCGCCACGAAATCGACAGCCTGTTCGACGGCATCATTTACGGCGCGCTGGTGGGGTTGGGTTTCGAGGCCGTGGAAAACGCGCTGTACATCATCGGCTCGCTGGGCGATGGTGTGGGGCAAATGCTGCTGGTTATGTTCCTGCGCCTGGGCCTCTTCGGCTTCACCCACGCGTTCTACACCGGCCTGACGGGCCTGGGCCTGGCCGTGTTCCGCCTGTATTCCTCCCGGTGGTGGGCCTGGTTCGCGCCTTTGGCCGGCTGGGGGGCCGCGGTGCTGGCCCACGCGCTGCACAACGCCAGCATGACCTTGGGCGGCGCCGTGTGCCTGCTGGGCCTGAGCACTGACTGGCTGGGGCTGTTGGCTTTGGTGGGCCTGATGGCCTGGTCCATCCACCGCGAGCGGCAGTGGCTGCGCCGCTATCTGGTGGAAGATGTGCAGGCCGGGCGCATTGGCATGGCCCACTATCGCACCGCGTGCTCCCTGACCGCGCGGCGCAAGGCCGTGCAACGGGCCCGGCGCAAAGGGCCCCAATACGCCCGGGCCACGCGCGATTTCTACCGCCACCTGACGGACCTGGCCTTCCTGCGGGCCCACATCCAGCGCGGCCATCGCGGGCCCCGAGAGCGGGAACGCCTGCAACGGCTGCAGACCCAGGTGCAGCATTTGGCGCCCTATGCTGAAGTGGCGGCCTGAGGCCGTGCGCCCGGCCCTGGCCTACTGTTTTGACACCCCTGCGCTTCTGTGTTACACTGCGGGGCGGTTCGCCCCCGGGCGACCAGCATCTCCTCCTGAGGTAAACCCTTTATGCGCAGCGTAGCCTGGGACCCGCAACAGCAGCGCCTGTTGCTCATCGACCAGCGCCTCCTCCCCGCGGAATTCCGCCGCGTGGCCCTGAGCACTTATCAAGAAGTGGCCGACGCCATTCGCCACATGGTGGTGCGCGGCGCGCCGGCCATTGGCGCAGCCGCGGCCTTTGGCATGGCCCTGGCCGCGCAGCAGGCCACCGGCTCGCGCGCCGCGATGCTCGACTTTCTGCACCAGGCCGCCCAAACCCTCAAGGCCGCCCGCCCCACCGCGGTCAACCTGGCCTGGGCCGTGGACCGGGTGCTGCAGGTGGCCCAGGCGACCCCCGGCGGCCCCGATGACCTGCGGGCCGCGGTGCTGGCCGAGGCCCAACGCATCGCGGACGAAGATGTGGCCATCAACAAACGCATGGCCGAAATCGGCGCCGCGCTCATCAACGACGGCGACACCATCATCCACCACTGCAACACCGGCGCGCTGGCCACCGTGGATTGGGGCACCGCGCTGGGCGTCATTCGCATGGCCCACGAACAGGGCAAGCGCATCCATGTGCTGGTGGACGAAACCCGCCCCCGCCTGCAGGGCGCACGCCTCACCGCCTGGGAGCTGGCGCAATATGGCATCCCCTACGACATCATCACCGACAACGCGGCCGGCTTCTTCCTCAGCCGGGGCGAGGTGCAAAAGGTCTTCGTGGGCGCGGACCGGGTGGCGGCCAACGGCGATGTGGCCAACAAAATCGGCACCTACATGCTGGCCCTGGCCGCGCACGACAACGGCGTGCCCTTCTATCCGGTGGTGCCTTCCTCTACCTTCGACCTGAGCATCGCCCACGGTGGGCTCATTCCCATTGAAATGCGCGACCCCGACGAAGTGCTGGCCCTGCAACTCAAGGGGCGTCCCGTGGCCCCGGCCGGCGCTTCGGCCCGCAACCCGGCCTTCGATGTCACGCCCCACCGCCTGATTACGGCTATCGTCACCGAACGGGGCCTCATCGAACCGCCCTTCGACCGCAACATCCCCCGCGTGCTCGGCACAGCCTGACCCCACGAGGTGCACCATGGCTCGGGTGGTCATTTCCGGCTCGGTCGCCTTCGACTTCCTCATGCGCTTTCCCGGCGACTTTCACGATTACCTGCCCCGCAACCACGACGAGCCCTTCGCGCTGTCGTTCCTGGTCGACGGCATGGTACGACGCCGGGGCGGTACCGCGCCCAACATTGCCTACACCTTGGCCCTGCTGGGCGAGCGGCCCCAGGTGCTGGCCGCGGTGGGCGAAGATTTTGGCGATTACCGCGCCTGGCTGGAGGAACACGGCGTGGATACCTCGGCCATCCGCGTCATCCCCGGGGAACACACCGCGGCCTTCTTCGGCGTCACGGACCTGCGCCAATCGCAACTGGGCATGTTTTACCCCGGCGCGATGACCCACGCGCGCGACCTGTCGTTGTTCGACCTGCCCCAACGGCCCGATGTGGTAGTGGTCTCGCCCGAGGACCCCGAGACCATGCGCAAGCGGGTGCGGGAGGCCAAAGCCATGGGCGTGGCCTTTTGCTACGACCCGGGCCAGCAAGTGGTGCGCCTTTCGGGCGAAGACCTGCGGGAAGGCATCGACGGCGCGCGGGCCGTGTGCTTCAACGAATTCGAGTATGGCATCGTGGCCCAAAAAACCGGCTGGGACCTGGACACCATGCGCGGCCGCGCCCAGCTGGTGGTGCTCACCAAGGGCGAGCTGGGCTCCGACATCTACACCGACGGCCAGGTGTACCGCATTCCCGTCGCGCCGCTGCGCCACATGGCCGACCCCACCGGCGCGGGCGACGCGTATCGCGGGGGCTTCATCAAGGGCCTGCTGATGGGCTTCGACCCCGGTGTGGCCGGGCGCATGGGCGCGGTCGCAGCCGCGTTCTGCGTCGAGGCCCGGGGCCCGCAAAGTCACGCCTTCACCTGGGAAGAATTCGCGGCCCGCTATGAGGCCGCGTTCGGTTCCCCCCTGCCCACCCCTGCCTGACAACGCGCCTTCCATCCCATCTCTCGCAAAGGAGTTCCCTCATGAAATACCATGTCAAAGACCTGGCCTTAGCCGATGAAGGCAAACTGCGCATCGAATGGGCCGACCGCGACATGCCTGTGCTGCGCATGATTCGCGAGCGTTTTGCCCGGGAAAAGCCCCTGGCCGGCAAGCGCATCGCGGCCTGCCTGCATGTGACCACCGAAACCGCCAACCTCATGCGCACCCTCAAAGCCGGCGGCGCGGAGGTGGTGCTCACCGCGTCCAACCCCCTTTCGACCCAGGACGATGTGGCCGCGGCCCTGGTCAAGCATTACGACATCCCCGTGTTCGCCATCAAGGGCGAAGACACCGAGACCTACTACAGCCACCTGCGGGCCGCGCTGGACACCGCGCCCCACATCACCATGGACGACGGCGCGGACCTGGTGAGCACCCTGCACAAAGAGCGCCGGGACCTGCTGCCCAACATCATCGGCGGCACCGAGGAAACCACCACCGGCGTCATTCGCCTGCGGGCCATGGCCGAGGACGGCGCGCTGGCCTACCCCGTCATCGCGGTCAACGACGCGCTCACCAAGCACTTGTTCGACAACCGCTACGGTACGGGGCAGTCGACCATCGACGGCTTGCTGCGGGCCACCAACATTTTGCTGGCCGGGCGCACGGTGGTGGTCTCGGGTTACGGCTGGTGCGGCCGCGGGGTGGCCATGCGAGCCAAGGGCATGGGCGCGCAGGTCATCGTCACCGAAGTAGACCCCCTCAAGGCCTTAGAAGCCGCGATGGACGGCTACCGGGTGCTGCCCATGCTGGAAGCGGCCCGGGAGGGCGATGTGTTCATCACCGTGACCGGCGATGTGCATGTCATCGACCGCCCCCACTTCGAGGTGATGAAGGACGGCGCCATGGTGGCCAACTCGGGCCACTTCAATGTGGAAATCAACATCCCCGCGCTGGAGGAAATGGCCGTGAACAAGCGCCGGGTGCGGCCTTTCGTGGACGAATACACCCTGGCCGACGGTCGGCGCATCTACCTGCTGGCCGAGGGCCGGCTGCTCAATCTGGCCGCGGCCGAAGGCCACCCGGCCAGCGTGATGGACATGTCCTTCGCCAACCAGGCCCTGAGCGCGGAATATCTGGTGCAGCACGGCCAGGAATTGGAACCGCGCGTGTATGCCGTGCCGCGCGAAATCGACCTGAACATCGCCCGCCTCAAGCTCGACGCCATGGGCGTGCGCATCGACACCCTCACCGAAGAGCAAGAGCGCTACCTGCACTCGTGGGAAGAGGGGACATGAAGGAAGAGCAGGGAGCAGGGAGCGCGGTAGGGGCGACCCGGCGGGTCGCCCGCCGCGGTAGAGGCACGGCGGTGCGCCCGGGGAGTGAAACCGCGAATAAAGTGAAAAAACCGCGGATGAACACGGATGGACACGGAAGAAAAACGGCGGTCAGCGGGGAGGCTACTCTGTAATTGTCAAGGGTAGAGGGGGTAAAAATCAGGTTTTGGCCATGGCTTTCTCCGGTGTCCATGGGGTGCGGTCCCGCAACATCGCATTCAGGATGACCAGAAGCCGCCGCATCAA
>JALSPJ010000037.1 GCA_026985995.1 Anaerolineales bacterium | reverse complement strand
GCTCGGGGCCGGTGGTGGAGGCCGAGCTGGACCCCGGCGCCCTGGGCCTGACCCCCGCGCCCCGAGAGGCCCTGGCCGGCGGCACGCCCGACGAGAACGCCCGCCTGCTGCTGGCCCTGCTGCAAGGCGAGATGCACGGTCCCCTGCGAGATGTGGTGCTGCTCAACGCGGCCGCGGCCCTGTGGATTGCCGGTCGGGCCCGCGATTGGCAGGAAGGGCTGGAGATGGCCCGCTACAGCGTGGATAGCGGCGCAGCCTGGCGGGTATTGGAGGCGTATCGCCGTTTCACCCAAAGCATTGCTGAAAACGCGGCAAAGAAAATAATTTCTCCTGCTCCCTAAAAGTGCTTCTTTTCAGACGCCTTATGGCGCGAGTTGCAAAGTGTAGGTTGGCCCATAACGCCACTCTTTCTGCAGAAACTCCCAGAAATCGGGGTGAATGGATGTTCCCAAACACCAGAAGTCCAGCTGCTGGGTCAGCCCCGCGTGCTCAGGAGACAAGCCGTGCTTCTGCAAAAAGGGTTCGATGTCCCGCCGATAGGCTTCCGCAGAGAAGCACTCGGGCAAACTGCGCTCCCATCGCAGATGGAACTGTACGCCGTGCGTCGTTTCGGCTCGCGACGCCCAGGAGGAGGATTTTTCCAGCAGTGCGATAAAGCATCGCTCGCTCGTTCCCAGAGCACCCGGTTTGCGGAAGTTTGGAATACCCGAAGAGACGATTTCCCAAACTTCCCCATTGAGGAGCAATTCGCCCCGCGGGTGCCAATCTTCGGCGCTGGGGAGTTGGGCGCACAGCCGCAGCAAAATCAAGTTGGGTGTTTGAAGGGCGTCGGTGAGGGAAACACCGTGATGAGAAGGACCGATGATGGAGGCCCAACTTGCTTTTTTGAAGCCTTTCCAAAGCAGGTTGGAAAGGGCATCGGAAGTCGTATGAAGAAAACGAATCTGGATTTGGTGGGGCGGTCGGGCGCGGAAGTCGCCCCAGAAAATCAAAGTGTAGTGGCTTATGCCCGTTTCGTCCGTTGTGCAGGCCATGAAGCCCGCATTCGGTGTCGTTGCGCCAACTTGGGCCAGGGGTTCGCCCGCCTTGTCTTGAAGCACGCCTTCAACGGGACCACATGCGCCGCCCAAGGAGCTCACGGGAGCTACGGGGCCATCCACTTGAAAACGCACCAAGGCCA
Organism: Anaerolineales bacterium; assembly: GCA_026985995.1. Classification (GTDB taxonomy): domain Bacteria; phylum Chloroflexota; class Anaerolineae; order Anaerolineales; family DRMV01; genus JAADEN01. The sequence goes on along the minus strand of JALSPJ010000037.1, from coordinate 3,891 downwards.
GGGTGTCCGAATAGGCAAGCAATGGCGATGTAATATCGGTCGTAATTTCCGCCCGAGCCTGTTGCCACCCCCGCACAAGAAAAAGCAGCGCTATCACGACCCCTATGGCCAATATACCAGCAAGGTGCCGCCGCGAAATCAATACTTTCTGTTTCATGATACCTCCCTCCTGCACCAAATCGCTAAGCGTTGGGAACATGAACGCAAGGACTTTGAGGATCAAGGCCGCGACACTCGGGGCCAGTGCAGGGGGCTTGGAGTATACCAGCCAACAGAAGCCAAGCCCCCAGGAGCCACCCTATCACCAAAATTCGTTGACGCATATGCCACCTCCTCTTGCCATAATACTACTACCTTTCATTTTACACACACCAAGTCAAAGGGTGTTTTGCCATGTTGAATTTCCTCCAACGCATTCGGGCGCACAAAATCCAAGAGCTCCAGACCCAGATGCAGCGTTTGCCCTTGGCCGAACTTCGCGCGCGGCTACGAGACCTTCCCCCCTCGCGCGATTTCGTGGCCGCGCTGCAGAGGCCGGGCGTGGCCCTCATCGCCGAGGTCAAGGCCGCTTCGCCCAGCGCGGGGGTGCTGCGCGCCCGACTGGACCCCGCGGCCCAGGCTCGGGCCTATGCCCGGGGCGGCGCGGCCGCGCTCAGCGTGCTCACGGACCAGGCCTTCTTCCACGGCGCGCTGGCCCACCTGACCGCAGCCCGCGCGGCCACTTCCTTGCCCGTGCTGCGCAAGGATTTCATCCTCTCGGCCTATCAGGTGTACGAAGCCCGGGCCGCAGGCGCGGACGCGGTGCTGCTCATCGTGGCCTTGCTGGAACCCCCGCTGTTGCGCGACCTGATGGCCCTGGCCGAGGCGTTGGGCCTGGCCGCCCTGGTGGAAGTGCACACCCCCGCCGAGGCCGAACAGGCCCTGGCCGCCGGCGCGCGGCTCATCGGCGTCAACAATCGCAACCTGCACACCCTGCAGGTGGACCTGGGCACCGCCGAGGCCTTGTTGCCCCAGCTGCCCCCCACGGTGTGCAAAGTGGCCGAGAGCGGCATCGCCACCCCCGCGGATGTGCAGCGCATGGCCGCGGCCGGCGCCGATGCGGTGCTGGTGGGCACCGCGCTGGTGCGCGCGGCCGACCCCACGGCCCTGGCCCGGGCTTTGGTGCGGGCCGGGCAGCCCCACGGCCAGGGGGTGACGCCATGACCCACCGCCCCTTCGTCAAGGTCTGCGGCCTCACCCGGGTGGAAGACGCGCTGCTGGCCGCGCGGCTGGGCGTCGATTTCCTGGGTCTGGTGTTCTACCCCCGCAGCCCTCGGGCTGTGGAACCCGAGCAGGCCCTGGCCCTGGTGCAAGCGGTGCGCGCGGTGTTCGGCCCCGCGGTGTGGGGCGGCCCCCGCTGGGTGGGCGTGTTCGTCAACGCGGCGGTGGACGAAGTGCGCGCGGTCATGGCCCGGGTGGGCCTGGACCTGGCCCAATTGCACGGCGAGGAACCCCCTGAGGCCGTGGCCGCGCTGGAAGGCCGCGCGTTCAAGGCCCTGCGCCCCCAGGGGACCGACGACCCGGTGTTGGCTTTGGCCCCCCAGTACGCGGCCGCGGGGCCCCGGGACCCCAACGCGCCCCAGTTGCTGGTGGATGCCTTCTCCCCCGCGGCCTATGGCGGCACGGGGCAGCCGGCCTCGTGGGATGCTGCGGCGTCTCTGGCCGCGCGCTATCGGGTGCTGCTGGCCGGGGGCCTGCGGCCCGAAAATCTTCCCCAGGCCCTGGAACAGGTGCGGCCCTGGGGTGTGGACCTCTCCAGCGGTCTGGAGCGCGGCCCGGGCCGTAAGGACGCCGACCGCTTGCAGGCCTTGGCCCGGGTGCTGAAGCTGCGACCGCGAGCCGCGCGCTCGGCTCCCCCCTCGGCGGAGGTGACCGCATGAAAGGAACCCGCTTTGGCCCTTACGGCGGCGCGTATGTGCCCGAAACCCTCATTCCCGCGCTGCAAGAGCTGGAAGCCGCATACGAAGACGCGCGCCGTGATGCCCGGTTCCAAGAGGAACTGCAACACCTGCTGCGCACTTATGTGGGCCGGCCCACGCCCTTGACCTTTGCCCGCAATCTGACCCGGACCTTGGGCGGCGCGCGCATCTACCTCAAGCGTGAGGATTTGGCCCACACGGGCGCGCACAAAATCAACAATGCCCTGGGCCAGGCGCTGCTGGCCAAGCGTATGGGCAAAACCCGGGTGGTGGCCGAAACCGGCGCGGGACAACACGGCGTGGCCGCGGCCACCGCGTGCGCGCTGCTGGGCCTGCAGTGCGTCATTTACATGGGCGCGGTGGACATGGAACGCCAGGCCCTCAATGTCTTTCGCATGCGCCTGTTGGGCGCGGAGGTGCGCGCGGTGCAGCACGGTTCCCGCACGCTGAAAGACGCCATCAACGAAGCCATTCGCGATTGGGTCACCCATGTGCGCACCACCCACTATTTGCTGGGCTCCGCGCTGGGGCCCCACCCTTATCCCCGCATGGTGCGCGATTTTCAGCGGGTCATTGGCGACGAGGCCCGGGCGCAAATCCTGCAAGCCGAGGGCCGGCTGCCCGACCTGCTCATCGCCTGCGTGGGTGGCGGTTCCAACGCCATTGGGCTGTTCTACCCCTTCCTCGACGACCCCCAGGTGCAGCTGGTGGGGGTGGAAGCCGGCGGCCAGGGCATTGCCTCGGGCCGCCACGCAGCGCGCTTCGCGGACCCGCGGCGGGCCCGGCCCGGCGTGCTGCACGGCACCTACACCTTCGTGCTGCAAGACGAGCACGGCCAAATCGCGGCCACCCACAGCATTTCCGCGGGGCTCGACTACCCCGCGGTGGGCCCCGAGCACGCCTGGCTGCGGGAAACAGGCCGCGCCCACTACACCTACGCCACCGACGACGAGGCCCTGCACGCGCTGCAGGTGCTCAGCCGCACCGAGGGCATCATTCCCGCGCTGGAGAGCGCGCACGCGGTGGCCGAAGCCCTCAGGCAGGCCCCCGCCCTGGGCCCCGAGGGGCTCATCATCGTCAACATCAGCGGCCGCGGGGACAAAGACATGCCCACCGTGGCCGCCCATCTGGGAGAGGCGCTATGAACCGCATCGACGCGCTGTTCCGCCACACTCGGGCCCAGGGCCGGGCCGCGCTCATGCCCTACCTCACCTTGGGCTACCCCACCTTGAACGCGGCCCTGGAGCTGGTGCCTGCCTTGCTCGATGCCGGTGCGGACCTCATCGAGCTGGGTATCCCCTTCAGCGACCCCCTGGCCGACGGCGCGACCATTCAAACCGCGTCACAGCAGGCCCTGGACGCCGGCATGACCCCCGCGCTGGCCCTGGAGCAGGTGGCCCGGCTGCGGGCCACAGGGGTGGACGCGCCCCTGGTGCTCATGACCTACATGAACCCGGTGGTGCAAATGGGGGTGAAAGCCTTCGCCCGCGAAGCGGCCCAGGCCGGTGCGGATGGCGTCATCGTGCCCGACGCGCCGCCCGAAGAGGCCCGGCCCCTGGAAGAGGCCCTCGCGGCCCACGGCCTGGCGCTGATTTACCTGGCCGCGCCCACCACGCCCCGGCCGCGGCTGGCTTGGCTGGCCCGTCGCACCCGGGGCTTTCTCTACCTGGTGTCGCTCACCGGCGTCACCGGCGCGCGGCGGGCCCTGCCCCCCGACCTGGAAGCCCTGGTCGCCCGGGCCCGCGGGGTCACCGACAAGCCCCTGGCCGTGGGTTTTGGCATTGCCACGCCCGAGCAGGCGGCCCGGGTGGCCCGGGTGGCCGATGGCGTCATCGTGGGCAGCGCGCTGTTGCGGGCCATTGCGGCTTCGGCGGGGGAACCGGCGTCGGCCGCGCGGCGTTTCGTAGCCCGGCTGCGGGACGCGCTGGGGCCT
>JALSPJ010000036.1 GCA_026985995.1 Anaerolineales bacterium | reverse complement strand
GGCGCCAAGAGGCTGGCTGGCGCAGCGGTGTGAGCGCTTACACCGCCTTGCGTTCGGGCCAGGCCCCTGGGGGTGTGGGGGAACCGGACACCCGGGCCGAGGACGCCACCCGGCGCGACCCCATTCGCATTTACCCCTACGGCGTAGCGCGCGACCGCCTGATGCGGGCCGCGCGGCGTCTGGATGTGCCCGCGGTGGTGGTGCGTGACCTGGGCGAGGCCGATACCATGGTCACCCTGCGCACCTACTACCGCAAGCGCCAGCGCGCGGTCACCGACGCGGAAAACCGCGGCCTGCCCATCTATGTGCTGCGGGCCAACACCATGGCCCAAATCGAGCGCTTCTTGGGCGACCTGTTCCAGCTCACCGCGGCCCGGGAGGCCAAAGACCCCGAAGCCATCGACCGGGCGTTGGCCCAAACCCGGGCCGCCATCGAGGCCGTGCTCCAGGGCCGCCCCGCGGTGGAGCTGCCCCCGGCTCCCGCGGCCGTGCGGCGCATGCAGCACGAACTGGCCCGGGAAGCCCAGCTGCAATCCCGCTCCAAGGGTGAAGAGCCCTATCGCCGGGTGCGCATCTATCGCCGGTCGTAAGGGCCAGAGCCGCCGCGGTAGGCCGCCGCGGCGCCGCTGCGGCTCTGGGGTGCTTTTTGGCTTGCGGCACGCCTAAGCTGGAAGTTGGTAGTTGGTGGTTGGAGGTTGGCGGTTTGGCGGGGGCCGCGCTTGCTCCCCGCTGACCGCTCACCCTCCCTCCTCTTTTTCATCCGCGCCCATCCGCGTTCATCCGCGGCTTCATCTTGCCGGGTCGCTTCGGGCACACCGCCGTGCCCCCTACCGCGCGCTCCCCGCTCTTCTTCCGCGTGTATCCGCGGCTGCATCCCTGGGGCGCACCGCCGGGCGCCTCTACCGCGCTGCCCATTTGACCAATCCCGGCGCGGGTTTTATACTACGCCTCATCCCGGGCCCGCGGGCCCTTGCCGGAGGTGTTCCCCATGCGTGTGGCTGTAGGCTGTGACCACGGCGGTTGGCCCCTCAAGGAGGCCGTGCTCGAAACCCTGCGCGCCGAGGGCTGCGAGGTGCTCGATTTCGGCACCCACGGCCCCGAGCGGGTGGATTTCCCCGATTATGCCGAGCAAGTGGGCCGCGCGGTGGCCGAGGGCCGTGCGGAGCGGGGCATCCTCATCTGCGGCTCGGGCGTGGGCATGAGCATCGCGGCCAACAAAATTCCGGGCGTGTATGCGGCCACCTGCCACGACACTTACTCCGCGCATCAGGGGGTGGAACACGACGGCATGAATGTGCTGTGTTTGGGCGGCCGGGTCATCGGCCCCGAGGTGGCCCGGGAACTGGTGCGGGCCTTCGTGCGGGCTCGCTTCAACGGCGGCGAACGCTACCGCCGGCGCATTGCCAAAATCAAGGCCCTGGAAGCCGCGGCGCGAGGTGACGCATGAGCGCCGCCGAGGCCCTGCGGGTGCAGCCCGGCCCCAGCCTGCGGGGCGTGGTCACGCCCCCGGGCGACAAATCCATCTCCCACCGGGCCATTTTGCTGGCCGCCCTGGCCCAGGGCACCAGCCGGGTGGAAAACCTGCTGGTCGCGGGGGTCACCCGGCCCATGCTGAACGCGCTCACCGCGCTGGGCGTGCCGTGGCGCTTGCACGAAACCACCCTTACGGTGGAAAGCCCGGGCCCCCAGGGCTGGCGTGCGCCGCGTGCGCCGCTGCACTGCGGGCATTCGGCCACCACCATGCGCCTGCTGGCCGGCGCGCTGGCCGCGGCCGGCGTGCCCGCGGTGCTCGACGGTTCCCCCGGGCTGCGCCGCCGGCCCATGCGCCGGGTGACCGAGCCCTTGCGGGCCATGGGCGTGCCCATCATCGACACCGACGGCCACGCGCCCCTCACCCTGGCCGCCCGGCCCTCCGGGCAGCCCCTGCGCGGGGGAACCTTTCGGCTGGCCGTGGCCTCCGCGCAGGTCAAAAGCGCGCTGTTGCTGGCCGGGCTGGCCGCGGCAACGCCGGTGACGGTGCACGAGCCCGGCCCTTCGCGCGACCACACCGAACGCCTGCTGCAAGGCCTGGGCCTGCGCCTGGCATTCCCCGCGGCGCACACGGTGACTTTGCACCCCCCGCAGGGCCCGCTGCCGCCCTTGCGTTTGCGCCTGCCGGGCGATATTTCGGCCGCGGCCTTTGTGCTGGTGGCCGCGCTCATCACCCCCGGCTCCCAGGTGGTTATCGAAGGCGTGGGCCTCAACCCCACCCGCACCGGCCTGCTCGACGCGCTGCAGCGCATGGCCGCGGACCTGACGGTGGAGCCCCAGGGCGAGGCCTACGGCGAGCCTTACGGGCGCATTACGGCCCGCTACAGCCCCCAGTTGCACGGCACCACCATCCGCGGGGATTTGGTAGTGCGCATGATTGACGAGTTCCCCATTCTGGCCGTGGCCGCGGCCTATGCCCAGGGACCTACTACGGTGCGCGAGGCCGCCGAGCTGCGGCACAAGGAAAGCGACCGCATTACGGCCCTGGCCGCGGGGCTGCGCGCTTTGGGCGTGCCGGTGGAAGAACATCCCGACGGCTTCACGATTTTGGGCCGCGCGGGGGTAGCCGGGGGCCGGGCCCACGCGCACGGCGACCACCGGCTGGCCATGGCCCTCACCGTGGCCGGGCTGGCGGCCCACGGCCCGGTAGAGGTGCTGGGCGCGGGCATGTTTCGCGAGTCGTACCCCGGCTTTGTGGCCGATTTGCAGCGTTTGGGCGCCCGCGTGGCGTGGCGGCCCGGGGAGGGCGCGGCATGAAGCGCGGCTGGTTGGCCCTGGCTTTGGCCGTGCTGGGGCTCCTGGCCGGGTGCGGGCCGCGGCCGAACGCGACGCCGGCCGGCCCGCGCGGAGCCCTTTCCCCCACCCCCACCCCCACGGCCACCCCCAGCCCCACCGCGACGGCCACCCCAACTCCCACTTTCACCCCCAGCCCCACGGCCACCCCCCGGCCGTTGCCCACCGTGCCCCAGGGGGTGCAGGTCACGCCCTTCACCGTGCCCTGGCCCACGCCCACGGCCACGCCCGACCCCGCGCCAGACATGGAGGCCCTGCCCTACGCGCCGGTGCATATTCTCACGCCGGGGCCGGGCTCCAAAATGACCACGCCCATCGATTTGCGCTTTCGGGTGCGGGTCAACGGCGTGCGGGTCATGCACATCGAGCTGCTGGGCGAAGACGGGCGGCTGCTCTTTCGCCAGGTGGAGCGCTTTCGGGCCGGGGCCAAGGGTTGGCGGGCTTATCACTTAGAGGTGCCTTTCGAGATTCGGGCCGAAAGCGAATGGGGGCGGCTGCAAATTTTCTTGCGCGACCGCTTCAATCGCCCCCTGTTCCAGCAGGCGGTGCCGTTGGTGCTGCTGCGGCAGGGGCAGCAAGACCTCATCGCCCAGGAAACCTGGACCGCGGCCATCACCATCGACCAACCCCGGTCGGGCACCCTGGTGGATGGCGGCGAGCTGGTGGTTTCGGGTATGGCCATCGCGCCCACGGGGGTGGTGGAGATTTTGGTCCTGGGCGACGACGAGCGGGTGTGGTATACGACCACGGCCCCGGTGTCGGACCCCAACCCCCAGGGGTACGGCGCGTACGAGGCCCGCATTCCCTACGACCTGGACCGCACGCATCAGGTGTTCATCGTGGTGCAGGCCTATGGCAAGCAGGTGCCCGGGGTCATGTATCTCAACCACGCGTGGGTGTATCTGGCGCCATAGCCCAGGGGTTTGGGGGAACCGGCGCGGCGCGGCGGGCCACCCGCAGGGCGTAGTCCACCAGCAGGCCGGGGATGTCAACGCCGGTGAGGGGCACGGTGGTGTGAAATTCCATGGTGTGGTTGACTTCGTTGACCAGATAGCCCCGCTGGGGATGCTCCAGAATGTCGATGGCCAGCACGCCGCCGCCCACGGCGCGGGCCGCCTGCAGGGCCAGTTCCCCCAGCTCGGGGGTGATGGGGCACATCTCCCCGCGCGCGCCCCGAGCCGTGTTGGTCACCCAGTGGTCGGCGTAGCGGTAGATGGCGGTCACGGGATCGTCGCCGATGACGAAAACCCGAATGTCGCGGCCGGGTTTGGGTACATATTCCTGGATGTAGAAAATTTGATGGTGGAACGCGCCCAGGGTGCGTTTGTGCTCCAGCAGGGCCTCGGCTGCGTCCCGGTCGTTGAGTTTGGCCACCAGGCGCCCCCAGGAGCCGATGACGGGTTTGAGCACCACGGGGAAGCCGATGTCTTCCATGGCTTCCAGCGCGGCCTCGGGGGTGAAGGCCACCGCGGCCCGGGGCTGGGGCACACCGGCCCGGGTCAGGGCCATGGTGGTGGCCCATTTGTCGCCACACACCTGGGCCACGGCCGCGGGGTTGACCACGGGAATGCCCCAGGCCTCGAAGGCCCGCGCCATGGTCAGCCCCCGGGCGTAGCTCAGATTGCGGGCCAGCACCACATCGAAGTGCCGCCAGGGGGCGGGCTCCAGCGCGTGCAGCGCGACTCGGCCATCGTGCACCCGGGTGTAGGGAATGCCGCGCTGTTCCAAAGCGCGGAAAATCCATTTTTCTTCGACGCGCACCCGGCTGTAAAGCACGGCGACATGGGGCAACGGCGACATGGCAACACCTCCTGCAAGGGGAATAAAAAAGCCCCCTGGCCGTGGCCAGGGGGCGTGGGGCAGGCGAAGGGCTTTTCAGACGCGCGACCCTACGCCGTCCACCGACCACGGCGGACGGAGCAGCAGGGTCTTCTTCTTGCTATCGACGGTCAGCCAGGCCCAACAGGGCAACATGGCAGCGCTCCTGAAAGGGAAAGTGGGGGCATTGTACAGGCAAGGCCTGGAACTGTCAAGGATGGGGCGGGTATCGAGCAGGGCTTTTTCGACGCCCACGGCCCGACAACGCAGCTTTGCGTCTTTCACCTGGGTTCCCTGTCTGGGTGTGATGCGTATCGCATAGGTTCATGACCAGGAGGGGCATCGTCATGCGTCTTTGGCCGTATTTGAGCCTGAGTCTGGGGCTGTTGCTGTTCGTGACCGCCTGCCAGCGCCGGCCCGGCCCCGGCGCGCCCACACCGCCCGCGGCGCGCGTCGGCG
>JALSPJ010000035.1 GCA_026985995.1 Anaerolineales bacterium | reverse complement strand
CGACGGTCGGCTGCCTCGCGTGGAGGCCGGGCGCTACCGGCTGGAAGGTGACTTCGACCAGCGCCGCCTGGAGGTCACCCTGCGCGCGGCTCGCGATGGGCACACTTTTCGCCGGGAACTGGCCCGCGAGCAGGGGCGGGAGCTGAACCCCGCGCGCCTGCCCCTGGGCGAGCGGGTCATGTTCTACCTCTCCAAACACTTCCTGACCGGCTTCGTCATCTTTTTGGGGCTGTATGTGGGGCTGCCCTTCTTAGCGCCGGTGTTCATGAAATTGGGCTGGACCGCGCCGGCCACGGTGTTGTACAAGGCCTACAGCGTCACCTGTCACCAGCTGGCCTTTCGGTCCTGGTTCCTTTTTGGGGAGCAGCCCGCCTACCCTCGCGCGGCGGCCAAGGTACCCGGCCTGCGCACCTTTGGCGAGGTCACCGGCCTGGACGAAAACGACCTGTGGGCCGCCCGGGGCTTCATCGGCAACGAGCGCCTGGGTTACAAAGTGGCCTTTTGCGAGCGCGATGTGGCCATTTGGGGCGCGTTCTTCCTCTTTGGCCTGGCTTACTGGGTAGCCAAGCGTTTGGGCCGGCGCATCCCGCCCCTGAAATGGTACTGGTGGATTCTCATCGGCTGGATTCCCATTGGGCTGGACGGCTTCTCACAAATCTTGAGCCAGGTGCCCGGTTCCCCCCTGCCCTATCGGGAGAGCACCCCCCTGCTGCGCACCCTCACGGGCCTGATTTTCGGGCTGACCACCGCGTGGTTCATGCTTCCCCAGATGGACGAGAGCATGGAAGAGAGCTACCGGCTGTTGCTCAAACGGTTGCACCACGCGGCTCGGGCCCGACAATCCGCGTCTCGGGGGTGAGCCATGCCTTTTGTGGCGCGCGATGGGTTGCGCTGGTGGGAAGATGAGGTGCTGGCCGCCTTGGGGGTGCGGCACGGCTTTTTCACCCGCCGCGGCGGGGTGAGCCCCGCGCCGTGGGCCAGCCTGAATTTGGGCGGCAGCGTGGGCGATGCCCCCCACCGGGTGGCCGAGAACCGCCGTCGCGCGTTTCGCGCCTTGGGCCTGGACCCGGCCAGCCGCTACGACACCTGGCTGGTGCACGGCCGCCGCGCGGTGCAGGCCGAAGCCCCGCGGCGGCCCTCCATGCCGCCCCTGCAGGCCGACATCATCCTCACGGCCAGCCCCCAGGTCACCCTGGTCATGCGCTTCGCGGATTGTGTGCCCCTATTGCTTTACGACCCGCGGCGCCGCGCCCTGGCCTTGGGCCACGCGGGCTGGCGGGGCACGGTGTTGGGCGCGGCCCAGGCCGCGGTGCGCGCTTTGCAACAGGCTTATGGCAGCCGGCCCCGGGACCTCATCGCGGTGTTGGGCCCGGCCATCGGCCCCGAAGACTACGCGGTGGGGGAACAGGTGGTGCGGGCCGTGCACGACGCGTTTGGCCCTCAGGCCCGGCGCTTCCTGCCCCGCTATGATGGGCGCTGGCATTTCGACCTGTGGGCCGCCAACGAGTGGCAGCTGGTGCAAATGGGCGTGCGGCATATTCGGGTGGTGCGCTTCAGCACCGCGCGGCACACCGCCGACTGGTTCTCCCACCGGGCCGAAAAAGGCCGCACCGGGCGCTTTGGCGTGCTGGCCGCGCTGCCCCACGAATAAAAAATGCAACCGGGCGGCTCTCCCACGGACCGCCGAAGCAGCCCTTCCCAGTTGCTCTTTTATGATACCATCGCACGCAACCCCTTTCATCGGAGATGACCATGCCCCACAGCACCCTCCCCGGACCCGACGACACCCTGCGCGTGCAGCTGCCCAACGGCCTGGTGGTGTTGGCCCGGGCCAACTTCGCCAGCCCCTCGGTGGTGGTGCACGGCTATTTGCCCCACACCGGCGCGGTCCACGACCCGCCTGGCCGTGAAGGCCTGGCCGAGTTCACGGCCTCCATGCTGCTGCGCGGCACCCGTCGCCGCTCCCATCAGGCCATTTTCGAGGCCCTGGAATCCATGGCCGCCAACTTAGGCTTTGCCGGGCATTCCCACAGCACCGGCTTTCGGGGCCGCAGCCTGGCCGAAGACCTGCCCGCGTTGCTGGACCTGCTGGCCGAAGCCCTGCGCGCGCCCACCTTCCCCGCCGACGAGGTGGAAAAGCGCCGCGACCAGGTGCTCACCGGCCTGGCCATTCGCAGCCAGGACCCCAACGCCCGCGCCGCGGACGCGGCGCTGGCCGCACTCTACGACGGCCATCCGTATGGCCGCACCCTGGCCCAGGTCGAGCGCGGGGTGCGCGGCCTCACCCGGGATGACCTGGTCGCCTTTCACGCCCGGCATTACACGCCCCAGGGCCTGGTGCTGGTCATCGTGGGCGCGGTGGAACCCGAGCAGGCCGTGGACCTGGCGCGCACCGCGCTGGGCGATTGGCAGGGCCCGCCGCCGCCCGAGGAACCCCCGCTGCCGCCCGCACAGCCCCCATCAGACGAGGTGCAGCGCCGGGTTCCCCTGCCGGGCAAAAGCCAAAGCGACATTGTGCTGGCCACCGTGGGCCCCAGCCGCCTGGCCGCCGACTACCTGCCCGCCGCGCTGGCCAACAGCGTGTTGGGCCGCTTCGGCATGATGGGCCGCATCGGCGAGGTGGTGCGCGAGCAGGCCGGGTTGGCCTACTATGCCTATTCCACCCTGGCCGGTGGCCCTGGCCCCGGCCCCTGGGAGGTCATCGCCGGCGTGGCCCCCGAAAATGTCCCCCGGGCCTTGGACCTCATTCGCCGCGAGTTGCTGCGCTTCATTGAGCACGGCGTCACGCCCCAGGAGCTGGCCGATGTGCAATCTCAGGCCATTGGCAGCCTGCCTTTGGACCTGGCCACCAACGCCGGCGTGGCCGCCGCGCTGGTGCATGTGGAGCGTTACGGCTTGGGGCTCGACTATTACCGTACCTATGAGGAACGCATTCGGGCCGTCACCGTGGCCCAGGTGCAGGCAGCCATTCGGCATTACTGGCAGCCCGGCCAATGGGCCATAGGCATTGCCGGGCCTCCTTCCCCCGCGGAGGAACCGTCGTCATGACCGCGCCTGCCCTTTCCCCCCGACCGGTGCGTTTGGCCCTGCCCTCCAAAGGCCGGCTGGCCGACGCCACCCTCGACTTTCTGGCCCGCAGCGGCCTGCGGGTCGAAAAGCTCAACCCGCGGCAATACATCGCCCGTATTCCCGCGCTGCCCGAGCTGGAGGTGCTTTTCCAACGGGCCGGCGACATCGTGGTGGGCGTGCGCCAGGGCAGCGTCGATTTCGGCATCACCGGTTTCGATGTGGTGGAAGAGAAGCGCGGCGATGGCGACGCGGTGCTGGTGCTGCACGAGGCTTTGGGCTACGGCCACTGCCGCCTCACCGTGGCCGTGCCCGAAGCCTGGGCCGAAGTGCGCACCATGGCCGACCTGGCCCGGGAGGTGGCGGCCATGCAGCGCCCCCTGCGGGTGGCCACCAAGTACCCGCGGCTCAGCCGGGCCTTCTTCGAGCGCCATGGCATTCCCCACACCCTCATTTTGGCCGAGGGCACCTTGGAAATTGCCCCCACCATCGGCTACGCGGATGCCATCGTGGACCTGGTGACCACGGGCCTCACCCTGCGCGACAACCGCCTGCGCCCCCTGGACGACGGCGTGATTTTGGCTTCCCAGGCCGTGCTCATCGCCAACCGCCACGCGCTGCAACACCGGCCCGGCGCGCTCGACATTGCCCGCCACCTGTTGGAATACATCGAAGCCCACCTGCGGGCCCAGGGGCACTTTCTGGTCATTGCCAATGTGCGGGGGGAAAGCGCCGAGGCCGTGGCCGCGCGCATGGCCCGGCAGCCCCACATCCGCGGCCTGCAAGGGCCCACCATTTCGCCCGTCTTCAGCCCCCAGGGCGAGCGCCCCTGGTTCTCGGTGAGCATCGTGGTGGCCCGGGCCCACCTCAATCAGGCCATCGCGGAATTGCGGGCCATTGGCGGCAGCGGCGTCATCGTCACCCCCGCGCTTTACATTTTCGAAGAGGAACCCCCGCGGCTGCGCGCCCTGTTGGATGCCCTGGGCAAGTAGGCGGCCCTGGGCCGGCAGGTCCTGACGGCTGGCGTGGCGTAGCCTGCCCGCCGGGCCTGGGCTGCGCGCCCCGCGGGGTTCGGCAGTATAATCGGAGCAACTTCGGCTGCAGGAGGCCGTGGATGGAACGCTGGGCATTGGTCACCGGCGCGGCCCGAGGCATTGGCCGGGCCATTGTGGAGCGCTTTCGCCTCGCGGGCTGGCGGGTGTGGGCCTGGGATGTGCAGCCCATGGCCGACGCGGCCGTGCCCGAGGGCGTGTTCCCCATGCAAGTGGATGTGGCCGACGCGGCGGCTGTGGATGCGGCCATGCGCGCGGTGCAGGCCCGCAGCCCCCGGCTGCACGCGCTGGTCAACAACGCCGCGGTGCAGCTCACCAAACCCCTGGTCGAAACCATCCCCGAGGAGTGGGACGCGCTCATGGCGGTGAACCTGCGCGGGCCCTTTGTGGTCAGCCGGGCCGCGTTCCCCCTGCTGCGGGAAGCCGCGCCGGCCGCGGTGGTGCATGTGGCCTCGGTGCACGCGCTGGCCACCTCGGCCCACATCGCGGCCTACGCGGCCAGCAAGGGTGGGTTGCTGGCCCTCACCCGGGCCATGGCCATCGAATGGGCCCCCTTCGGCATTCGGGTCAACGCGGTGCTGCCCGGCGCGGTGGATACGGCCATGCTGCGGGCCGGGCTGGGCCGCGGGCATGTGGCCCCGGCCACGGTCGAAGCGCAACTGGCCGAACTGGCCCGCCGCACGGTCATCGGCCGGGTGGGGCGGCCCGAAGAAATCGCGGCCGCGGTGTACTTCCTGGCCGACCCTGAGCAATCGTCGTTCATGACCGGCCACGGCCTGGTGGTGGACGGCGGCGCGACCATTCGCCTGAGCACGGAGTGAGGCCATGACCACCTGGAGCCGACGCGTCGCCGCGCACCTTCCCCGCTGGGCCCGGCCCTGGGCCCGGGCCTTGTACCTCAAGGCCTTGTGGCTCCCCCAGTGGCCCATGGCGACCTTCCATCCCTGGCGCCGCGAGAGTGTGCGCCGCCTGGCCGCGCTCAA
>JALSPJ010000034.1 GCA_026985995.1 Anaerolineales bacterium | reverse complement strand
GTGGCTGGCCCGGTGGTTCCATGTGGAGGTGAGCCCCAACACGGTGCGGCGGGCCACGGTGGCCTGGGGGGAACGGTTGGCCCAAGAGGAGCAGGCTCACGATGAGGCCTCAGCCGAGCGGAGCGGACCGCCAGGGCCGGGGCCGAAGCGGGTGTATGGCGCCATCGATGGGGGATTTGTGCTGGTGCGGACGGGGGAGAACGGTACCGAAGGGTGGCGGGAAGCCAAACGGGTAGCGTGGTTTCAAGAGGGGCAGCCGTATCGGTCGGGAAAAAGGGGGCCAGAGAAGGCGGAACGACGGGCGGAGGTCGTGAAGGTGGCGGGCACGCTGGGGGCCAAGGAAGCCTTTGGGAAGGTGCTGTGGGCCAGCGGGGAGGCGTATGGTGCGAACCGGGCCGCAGAAGTGGTCATCGTGGGGGATGGGGCGGTCTGGATTTGGGACCTGGTGAGGACCTATGACCCGCAGGCGGTGGAAATCCTCGATTGGAGCCATGCGGTCGGGCGGTTGCACCAGGTGCGGCGGGCGGTGTGGGGAGAAGACGAGCCTGCGGGATGGGCGTGGGCCGAAGGTGCCACGGCGGCGTTGTGGGCCGGGGAGGTGGCGGGGGAGCTGCAGGCTTGCGAAGCCCTGGCCCAAAGGGGCGGGGCAGGCGCGGAGGAGGCGGCCAAAGCCGTCCGGTACTTTGAGCGCCACAGCCAGCGCATCCGGTATGACCGGTTCCGCGAAGCCGGCTACTTTATTGGCAGCGGGGTCATCGAGAGCCAGGTGAAACAGGTGGTGACGGGCAGGCTAAAAGTGGCGGGGGCGCAATGGAAAATCGCCAGCGGGGAGGCGGTGCTCAAGGCCCGCTGTGCCTGGCTCCACGGCGACAGTCCCCTCCGTCTCCCCCCTTTTTCTACAACATTTGCTTGCCCCCGAAATCAAGACATGCGTTGGAACACAAAAGGGAAATCTCCTGGTAAAATCCTGTTTGGAGTACTTACCGCTAAGAAACGCATACATTCGTTGCTATTCGCTTTTTTCAATACCTTCCTCACAACAAAGACAACAACGCCCCCCGGCGATTCTGCCGGGGGGCGTTGTATTGCACAACACGGGGTATTGGCTTATTCGTTAGGGTTATCCGCGTCGATCCACGGCAAATCCGGCACTTCTTGGCCCTGCGGTGCAGCAGGCACATCGCTACCATTGCCGTAAATCACATAACCCTGACCACGGATCCACCATGTTCCCGTCGCGCGGCGGAAAATAGCAATGTCGTCTTTCCCATCGCCATTGTAATCCGCCGGGACCGGAATATCGCCCCATGTACCATAAGTCGTGTGCCCTTGTCCACGGATCCACCAGACACCCGTACTCGGCCGGAAGATGGCAATGTCGTCTTTACCATCCCCATTGTAGTCTGCCGGCACCGGGATGTCGCCAGTTTGGCCATAATGCACCCGACCTTGCCCGCGAATCCACCAGTCACCCGTGCTCGGCCGGAAGATGGCCACTTCAGCTTTGCCGTCACCGTTGTAGTCTGCAGGCACCGGGATGTCACCCGTTTGGCCGTAGTGCACCCGACCTTGCCCGCGGATCCACCAGTCGCCCGTGCTCGGCCGGAAGATGGCAACTTCGGCCTTGCCGTCACCGTTGTAATCCGCCGGCACCGGGATATCGCCCGTTTGGCCGTAGTGCACCCGACCTTGCCCGCGGATCCACCAGTCGCCCGTGCTCGGCCGGAAGATGGCAATGTCGTCTTTGCCATCGCCGTTGAAATCACCAAACTGCTGCACATACCCTTGCACATCCGTCTGCACGGGGACAATCACCGGGCCATAGGGCGAATCGTTGATGATGCGCAGGTAGGCCTCGTGGGTGCCATAGGACAGGCTGTACGCGTCCACCGTGACCTGGATGGTCACCGAACCACCCGCGGCGACGGTACCGCTCGCCACATCCACCGTAATCCAGTCGGCCTGCCAATCGCACACGCCCGTTTCGCCCGAGTCGACTTGATAGACCAGTTGGTCCCCTTGATCCACAATCCAGAGCGTGCCATTGCAGTCAATGCCCATACCGGCCTGGCCGGCGTTTGCGCCAAACACCGGCGTGCCGCCATCCACTACATCGAAGCCGCCCACCATCGCGTACGCATTGTTCACATCCAACACATACACATCGTAAACGGCCGGGTCGCTGGTATCGGCATTGATGAGCGCGAACAGATGCCCCGTGCTCGGGTTGTAGGCCAAACCCGAAATCGGCAGATTCACGAACACCGATTCCACCAACGAGCCGTCACGGCGGAAGCGATAGATGGTGCTATCGTTCCACCCGCCGGCAAAGAAAGTGTCGGACACCGGGTCGTAAGCCAAGCCACGCTGCGAAACCGGCCACGCGGGGCAAATCTTCTCGCCCGTAGGCGCCATAGCCACCGGGTCCATCTCGTACACGCAGTTGTCGCCGCCGACATTGACCTGCCAGAAAGTGCCACGGAATGGGTCGTACGCCATATCAGCCGCGAAGAAGCCCACCCACGACGAAAAGTCCATGCTGTTGCCGGTGGGCGTACCATCGGTCTCATATTGATAATCCCGGTCCGTACCACCGACCACGGCAAGGTCGCCAATCCACACCTGCCCACTGCTTGCGGCCTTGTCGAACCCGATGCCCCACGCATATCCCAAACCAGGCGCCCACGAACCCGTCACATCACCGGCAGCCAGCGCGCTCACGCTACGATCAATCTCCCCGCGCCAGCCATTGGCCGTGGTCGCATTCAACGCGTCCCACCCCATCAGGCGTCGCGGCGCGGCAAAGCCAACCGGGTTCAGCGGTGCCAACGCGCCTTTGACAGCGATGATGTTGTAACCGGCATCCAACCCACCCGTATTTTGCAGCGTGAAGGACTGGGTCTTCTTCTCGGCCAGTTGCAGCAGCGAGAAGCTCAGGCTGCTCGGCGAAGCCGCCAGCTGCGCGGCCGGCAAGTAGAAGTCTTGCCCCACCGTTGTGCCCGCGGTCACCGTAACCGAGGCGCTGTCGGTCCCATAACCGGCCTTGCTGGTGCTGGCCGTCAGGGTTTGGGTCCCGGCCATGGAGCCCAGGAAGTACATCTTGTCCGGCGTGGCGGGATCGGCCGAAGTATCGGCCACCACCGCGGTGTAGGTGCCATCGGTCACGCTGAAATCGGGCAACAACGCATTGGTGTTGGCATCATACACCGCGCCAACCACCAGGCCGTCGGCAACGGGAGCACAGGCACCAATCTTGACCTCGTCGATTTGCGCGTACCAGTCCCATGGCGCGGCGTCGGAGGTGTAATAATGCCAGCGCAAGATGAAGGGGGAAGTGCCCACATACGGGGCCAAATCCACCACCACATCCTCGCCCGGCAAGCCATACAAGGCGCCATGGTCCTCATTCCAGCGGAGCACATTCGTCCAGGTGGTACCGCCGTCCGTGCTCACATCCAAATCGAACAAATCATTCGCACCACCCAGGTCCTGATAGTTGGCCTTGTACATCAAGGTCAAGCTCGGCAAAGTCGCGGGATCAATGACCGGCGTCCACAGCTCGGTGTCATAGGGCACACCCTGATTCGCGTCACTGTTCACATCCGCGGCCAGGCCCGCGCCGCCCGTATAGTTGGCATCACCATAATCCACATTGCTCATCCAAACCAGACCACCGCCCGCGACATTGTCAACAACCTGCCATCCCGTCGGCGGCACGCCGCCCTCGAAATCCTCCGTAAAGCCCACAAAGTCATACCCGGGCGCGGTGCAGCTGGCCGAGGCATTCAGTCCAAACACCCAGTTGGTATCCGCGTTGATGATTTGGGTATCGGTGAACACATCATACCCACCGCTCATGGCGCTCACATGCGCGGTGTAGGTTCCGGTGGGCAAGCTCACCGTCACCGTGCCCGTCACCGGGTCGGTGAAGAAGGGCGCGCCGGGCACGCCATCGACATCGATGCGGGCGTACAGCGGCCAGCCCGTATTGCCATCCGACACGGTAAAGGTCACATTCACCTTCGGCAACGGCGTCAACGAGAAGTCCTGCGTTGTGGTGGCACCATCGTTCACCGCCACATTGGTGGCCGTCGCGTCGTTGTAACCAAACGCGCTGGCCGTCACCGTGTAGGTGCCCACCGGCACCGAGGTGAAGGTATAAACACCGCTGGCATCGGTATAAGTCACATAACCCAGCTCGACAATCTCCACCCGAGCGCCTTCAATCGGGCTGCTGGTGTTCGCGTCGATGATGGTCCCAGTCAGGGCCCCTGTGGCCGCCGCGGTGCAGGAGGGGAAGGTAAAGGCACCAATGCGGGTGCTCCAGGTCGCCGTGCTGTCGGTCTTGTAATACTCCTGCGTGTACCAGAAGGTACAATCATCCGCGGGGTCCACGCCCATCATGCTGTAGTCACCCCAGCGGCCCGAGGAATGGCCTTGGGACCCACCACCGTTGACAAAGGACCCTTCACCCTGAGACATCTGCCCCGCGGGGTCACTGGCCAAACGCCCCGTGTAATACACCGAGGGGAAGGTCGAGGTGCTGCTGATGGAATAGCCCAAGGCGATGTTGTGGTCCTTGTCCGCAGCAATGCTGGCCATCCAGCGGTGATTCCCATCCGCAGGCGCATAAACGCCTTCCTGGGCCATGGACCAGGTGGTGCCATCCCAATTCAGCTCGAACCAGTGAATACCGGCTACATCCGTGCCCGTGGCGTCCACCGTATGGTTCCCCAACAAGGACCAGTTGTTGGCGCCCCACATGCGGAAGACCAGCCGATGCATCAAGCGGTCGCTGATGGCGTCCACCGCAGTGCCGCCCGGCTGCGGGATGCAGTTCCGGTTGAAATTGCACATGTTGGGGTCCACATCCGCGGTCTGCACGGTGTAATTGGGCGTGAAGTTGGGGTCCGCGCCAAAAGTCGAGTTGGCGGGATTGTTCCAATCGACATGGAATTCCCAGATGCGCAGCGTATCGGCCGGGTCACCCAGCCAGGTCGAATCATCCCATTCCACGAAGAAGCCAGGCGTGCCCGCAGGCGGCGCAACACCGTCCAAATCCGCCGGCAACATGCCACCGTAGTCCAGCGTCACACTGCCCACATCGAAGTACACCACCCGCGCGGTCAGGCCTTGCAGCATGGCATCGCGCTCAAAAGCCCAAACGCCAGCGCCGGCCCAGGCAAACGAAGAGCCGTCGAACTGGTTGGCCGTCATGTAGTACGCATCGCGCCAGACCCCGAAGTGGGGGTAGTCGTTCATCTTGGTCGTGCTGACCTGGAAGTCATAGCGATACCACGCCCCCGTGGGGTCCGCGGTCGCGGATACGGCAATACATTGGTGGAAGTCGTTGGGGAAATTCAGCGCGAACTGAGAGAACAACCACCGGTTGGCCAGGTGGTCGTACAACACGATAGGATCGCCGTCGTTGTTGGTCTCACAAATGCCGCCAAAGCCGCTCCACATGGTGTTGTTGGCCACCGGCCCCAGCAGCAAATTGGGGTTCGCAGGGTCGGTCACATCCCAAATGGCGAAGCCCAGGTTCACGGATTGCATGTAATACTTCGTCCCCGTGGCCGGGTCATAACCAATGTCACCATTGGTGTCCGGCGGCAAGACGCCAAACGAGTTGTCGATGCCATCAAAGGATGCCGTAGCCGATGGAATCGACGGGCTGACCATCCCGTCCAGGCCAATGGTGCTCTGCACCACCGACGGGTCCGTCGGCCCGCTTTTGCCCGCGTTGTCCACCGCTTTGGGCAAAGACAACATGCGCACAAGGCGCAAAGTCTCGCGCGCCTGCTGCGCTTTTTCGGCCTCGCGAGCGTCCAGCGAAACCGGCTTCATCTCCCGCAGCGGCGCGGAAGTGTCCATCCGAACCGGGTATTTAACCTGCAAAGCCCCTTGCGACACCGGCCCTTGCGCGACCCGCGTCTCAGGGGCTTGCTCGCCTGCGAACACCGCCGGTACAACGGCCAACAACAACGCCGTCAGTACCGCCAGGCTCCACCACCAGGTGCGACGATTCTTACGCCACATACAAACCTCCCGGTAAATTGTGGCTGCTTCATGCTTGGCTGCCTTCACGACGAAGGACACTGCAGATATCCTTATCATCGCCAAAAACGATTTCTCTTCCACTCGCGGCATCACCTCCTTTCCTTTGGGGTATCAAAACCTTTTCAGACGGCTCTCATTATAGAGAGATAAACGCCTCTTGTCAAGGTTCCCAGCCAGAAGCGTCATCCTGTTTTTGAAAAAGCGTCAATCTTGTGCCTTCCCCACGATAAACTTTATCCCCACCCTTCTCCCCAAACCAACATCTTCCCCTGCGGGGGAGGCATGGTATAATCTATGGTTGCCTTCAGGCCTTGTGCCATCCCCCCAATTACGCATGACGGAGGTTAGGGTGGACCCTAAGACCAATTCGAAAAACTCCAACGGGAGCCTCCCCACGCCCCGGGCGCTGGGCCCCCTGTTGGTGCTCTTTCTCCTCTTCTTCCTTTTATGGAGTATGCTCGGCGGCGCGCGCGGCCGGGCCCAAACGGCCACCGTGCCCATCAACCAGCTGGCCATGGAACTCGAACAGGGGCGCGTCAAACACTTACGCGTCGAAGAAGACAGCGTCCGGGTGACCTACATCGACGACACCGAAGCCGTGCTGCCCATGCCCAACGCGGCCGACAACTTCCTCCCCGCGCTGGAAAAACTGGGCGTGCCCACCGAAGCCCTCAAATCGGACCAGGTGGAAATCGAATTCGCCCCCCCCAAAGTGTGGCCCAACATCCTCAGCGTCATCGGCTCCTTCGTGCTGCCCCTGCTGCTCATGGCCGGCCTGTTCTGGTTCCTCATTCGCCAGTCCCAGGCCGGTAGCAACGCCGCGCTCTCCTTCGGCAAATCGCGCGCCCGGCTCATCGGCGGCGACCGGCCCCTGGTCACCTTCAACGATGTGGCCGGCGCCGAAGAGGCCAAGCAAGAGCTCATGGAAGTGGTCGAATTCCTGCGGGAACCCTACAAATTCCTGGAACTGGGGGCCCGCATCCCCAAAGGCGTGCTGCTCATCGGCCCGCCGGGCGTGGGCAAAACCCTGCTGGCCAAAGCCGTAGCCGGTGAGGCCGGCGTGCCCTTCTTCTCCATCTCCGGCTCCGAATTCGTGGAAATGTTCGTCGGCGTGGGCGCCAGCCGGGTGCGCGACCTGTTCCAACAGGCCCGCAAGCACGCGCCCTGCATCGTCTTCGTCGACGAAATCGACGCGGTGGGCCGCCAGCGCGGCGCAGGCCTGGGCGGCAGCCACGACGAACGCGAACAAACCCTCAACCAGCTGCTGGTGGAAATGGACGGCTTCGACAGCTCCACCAGCATCATCGTCATGGCCGCCACCAACCGGCCCGATGTGCTCGACCCGGCCCTGCTGCGCCCCGGCCGCTTCGACCGCCGCATCGTGGTCGACCGGCCCGACCTGCGCGGCCGCCTCGAAATCCTCAAAGTGCATGTGCGCAACAAGCCCCTGGCCCCCGATGTGGACCTGGAAGCCATCGCCCGGGCCACCCCCGGCTTCGTGGGCGCCGACCTGGAAAACCTGGTCAACGAAGCCGCCATTTTGGCCGTGCGCCGGGGCAAAAAGGTCATCGGCCAGCGGGAACTGGAAGACGCCATCGAACGGGTCATCATGGGGCCCGAGCGCAAAAGCCGGGTCATCGACGAAGGCGAGCGCAAAATCCTGGCCTATCACGAAGCCGGCCACGCGGTGGTCATGCAGGCCCTGCCCGAAGCCGACCCCGTACACAAAATCACCATCATCCCTCGGGGCATGGCCGGCGGCTACACCTTCGCCTTCCCCGAGCAAGACCGCATCCTGGTCTCCCGCGGCAAACTCTTCGCCGACATGGTCAGCCTGCTGGGCGGCCGCGCAGCCGAGGAACTGGTCTTCAACGACATCACCTCCGGCGCAGCCAACGACCTGGAGCGGGTCACCCGCCTGGCCCGCGACATGGTCATGCGCTTTGGCATGAGCGACGAGCTGGGCCCCATGACCTTTGGCCGCAAAGACGAGCTCGTCTTCCTGGGCCGCGAAATCGCCGAACAACGCGACTTCTCCGAAGCCACGGCGCAAAAAATCGACGCCGAAGTCCAGCGCTTAGTGCGCCAGGCCTACGACAAAGCCAAGAGCATCCTGCGCCAATATCGCCACATCCTCGACATCGTCGCCGAAAAGCTGCTGGAAAAAGAAACCCTGACTCGGGAAGAATTCGAGGCCATCTTCCCACCGCCGCAGCCCAAAAACGCCATCCCCCGGCCCACTGCGGCCTGAGGCCCCGGCCGTCAGGGTTTGGGGGAAGGGCTCCGCGCACGGCCCGGCCGCGCCGCGGAGCCCTTTGCATCTCTCCACCAGGAGGCGCCATGCCCCACGCCGGGCTATTGCCCTGGGCCGTGCTCGCGGCCTTGGGCTTTGCCTTCCTCAACGGCTTTCACGACAGCGCCAGCATCGCCGCGGCCGGCATTGCCAGCCGGGCCATGACCCCGCGGCAGGCCTTGTTGTGGGTCGCGTTGGGCGAATTCGCGGGGCCCTTTGTGCTGGGCGTGGCCGTGGCCCGCACCGTGGGCGCGGGCCTGCTCAACCCCAACGCCATCACCTTAGCCGTGTTGCTGGCCGCGCTGTTGGGCGCCATCCTGTGGGGCGTGCTTACCTGGTGGTGGGGGTTGCCGTCCTCGTCTTCCCACGCGTTGGTGGGCGGGCTGCTGGGCGCTACCTTGGCCGCCGCAGGGCCCCACGCGGTGCAGTGGCGGGGCGTGGGCTGGGTGTTGCTGGCCCTGTTCCTCTCGCCCATCGTGGGCTTTGGAGCCGGCTACCTGGGCACTCGCGCGGTGTTCTGGCTGGCCCAGGGGGCCTCGCCGGGCATCAACCGCTGGTTTCGCGGGGGACAATGGCTCACCACCGGGGTGCTGGCCCTGAGCCACGGCGCCAACGACGGCCAAAAGAGCATGGGCCTGCTGGCCCTGGCCCTGCTGCTGGCCGGCCGCCACGCCGCGTTCCAGGTCACCTTCCCCATGATGGCCGCGGTGGCCGCCAGCCTGGCCCTGGGCGCCTCGGTAGGCGGCTGGCGGCTCATTCGCACCGTGGGCGGGCGCATCTTGCGGGTGCGGCCCGTGCACGGCTTCGTGGCCCAGGCCAGCAGCGCCACCGTCATGCTCGCGGCCTCGTGGCTGGGCGCGCCCATCAGCACCACCCAGGCCATCAACGCCGCGCTCATGGGCACCGGCGCGGCAGAACGCTGGAGCAAAGTGCGCTGGAAAATCGCCCGCGACATGGCCGTGGCCTGGCTGCTCACCATTCCCCTCAGCGGGCTGATGGCCGCGCTGTGCTTCCTCTTGCTGCGCCTTTTCAGTTAGTGCTATAATCACCATGCGCCCCGCCCCAGTAGCTCAAAGGATAGAGCAACCGCCTCCTAAGCGGTGGGTTGCGGGTTCGATTCCCGCCTGGGGCTTCGGGTCCCCGTCCGCATGGGCGGGGGCTTGTTGTATGTCAACGCCTATTTTCATCGCAAGGAAGCGTCCATGTCGCCCATGGG
Organism: Anaerolineales bacterium; assembly: GCA_026985995.1. GTDB lineage: Bacteria > Chloroflexota > Anaerolineae > Anaerolineales > DRMV01 > JAADEN01. Next base: position 9,509 of record JALSPJ010000034.1, on the reverse strand, counting down.
TTCCCCCCTCAGCCCGGCCTACCAGGCCGCGGTCGATTTTCTCTACCGCTTCATCGACAACAGCCGGGTACGCCACCCGGACCAGGCCGCGCATTTTTCGCTCCGCCGCATGAAAGCCCTGCTGGAGCATTTAGGCAACCCCCATCGGGCCTACGGCGTGGTGCACATCACCGGCACCAACGGCAAAGGCTCGGTGGCCGCCATGCTGGCTTCCATTTTGTATGCCGCGGGGTACCGGGTGGGCCTTTACACCTCGCCCCACCTGGTGGAATTCATCGAACGCATTCGCGTCAACGGCCAGCCCATTCCCCCCGAGCAGGTGGCGGCCGGGGTGGAACGGCTCCGCGCCTGGGCCGAGGCGCATCCCGACATCAGCACCTTCGAGCTCACCACCGGCCTGGCCTTCCACCACTTTGCCCAACAGCACATCGACATCGCGGTGGTGGAAGTAGGCCTGGGCGGCCGCTACGACGCCACCAATGTGGTCACCCCCGAGGTGGCGGTCATCACGGCCATCGACTACGACCACACCCGCCTCCTGGGCCCCACCTTAGCCCACATCGCCCGGGCCAAGGCCGGCATCATCAAGCCCGGTCGGCCCGTGGTCACCACCCGCCAGCCCCCCGAGGCTATGCAGGTGCTGCGCGCGGTCGCGCGGCACCGCGGCGCGCGGCTGTGGGTCGCGGCCGACCAGGTGCACCTGCAAGTGCTGGCCGACGACCTCACCGGCCAGCGCCTGCGCCTGGCCCCCCGGGGCAACCACGCCCGGCCCTGCGAAGTGCGTTTGCCCCTGCTGGGCCCCTACCAGCGGGAAAACGCGGTGGTGGCTTACTGGACCGCGCGCGTGTTGCGCGACCGGGGCTGGGACCTTTCCCCCCGGGCCCTGCAACACGGCCTGGAACAGGTGCGCTGGCCCTGCCGCTTCGAGGTGCTGCAGGCCGACCCGCCCCTGGTGGTGGACGGCGCGCACACCCCCGCGGCGGCCCGCGCCCTGGCCGCGGGCATGCGGCACTACTTCCCCGCCCGGCCCTGGGTGCTCATCTTCGGCGTTTCGCGCACCAAAGACCCCCAGGGGCTGCTGCGCGCCTTAGCCCCGCGCCAGGCCCACATCATCGCCACCCAATCCATCCACCCCAAGGCCATGCCGGCCGCGCAAGTCGCGGCCGCGGCGCGCGCTTTGGGTTTCCCCGTCACCGAAGCCCCCACCGTAGAAGACGCGCTGGCCCAGGCCCTGGCCCTGCGCCCGCCGGAGGGCGTCATCCTGGCCACCGGCAGCCTGTTCGTCGCGGCCGGCGTGCGCGTGGCCTTCACCGGGCAGCCGTGGTGGCTGGCTTCTTTGGTATAATCGTAACCACATCGTCGCCGAGGTGCACACCATGGATTTGCTGTTCTTCGCCCTGGCCCTGGCCTTCCTCATTCTCATTCACGAACTGGGCCACTTTTTGGCGGCCAAGGCTTTGGGCATCGAAATCGAAGAATTCGGCATTGGCTTTCCGCCCCGGGTGGCCCGCCTGTTCGAGTGGCGGGGCACGGTGTTCACCTTGAACCTTATCCCCCTGGGCGGCTTCGTGCGCGCCAAAGGCGAGGGGAACCCCGAACAGCCCGACGCCTTAGCTCAGGCGCCGCCCCTCCGCCGGGCCGTGGTGGTGCTGGCGGGGCCGCTGATGAACTTTCTGGTCGCGGCCCTGATTTATTTTCTCATCTACGGCGCTACGGGCAAACCCCACAGCCAGGCCGTGCTGGTGTGGTGGGTGGAACCCAACAGCCCGGCCCAGGCCGCGGGCCTGCGCCCCGGCGACCTCATCGTGGCCGCGCAAGGGCAACCCGTGACCCGCGCCGAAGCCCTGCAGCAGGTGGTGCGCGCCACCCCGCCCGGCCAACCCGTGCGGCTCACCGTGCGCCGCGGGGACCAGACCCTGCAGCTGGCCGTGCAGCCCCGCATTCAGCCCCCGCCGGGCCAGGGCCCTATGGGCATTCGCATCATCGACTACGGCTGGCAGCCGGTTCCCCTGAGCGAGCGCCTGCGCTTGGCCTGGCAAGGGCTGTGGGCCCACACCTGGGCCCTGGTGCGCCTGCCCTGGCAAATGCTGCAGGCCTGGCTGGTGCCCGCCGCGGAACCACCGCCGGGTGAGGTCATGGGCTTTCGGGGCATGTACAACTCCTTCCAGCTGGCCTTCGCCGTGGACCAGGCCGCCCCCGCGCCGGTGCCCATCTACAGCCTCTCGCTGTTGGCTTCCCTCAGCCTTTCCCTGGCCGTGCTCAACATGTTGCCCATCCCCGCGCTGGATGGCTCGCGTTTGGTGCTGGCCCTGGGCGAATGGCTGTTCCGCCGGCGGCTGCCCTGGCGCGTCGAGGTCGCGTTGATGCTCATGGGCTTTGTTCTGCTCCTCGCGCTCATGGTGCTCATCAACCTGCGCGAGTGGGTGTGACCCCTTTGGGAGAACGTGCACAATGTTTGAGGCCATGGATTTTGCGACCCTCTTGCAGGCTTTGCAAGACGAATCCCAATTCTTCCCCACCGAAGGCTACTACCGCCTTTCGGACCTGAGCCCCGAAGAGGCCCGCGTCATCGAGGAAATCTGGCCCACCCTCAGCGTGGAACGCCGCCGCGCGCTGGTGGAAGACATGCACGAATACCTCGAGATAAGCCACCAGTTTTCCTTTTTGGAAGTGGGCCTCATCGCCCTGCAGGACCCCGACCCCTACATCCGCTACAAGGCCGTCGAAATCCTGTGGTTCGAGGAGGACCCGCGCCTCATCGCCATGCTGCTCAAACACCTGCGCGAGGACCCCGACGAACAGGTGCGGGCCATCACCGCCGCAGCCCTGGCCGATTATGTCTTCCAGGGCGAAATCGAAGAAATTCCCGAGGAACAATTCCGCGCCATCCTCGAAGCCCTGCTCGAAGTGTTGCGCGACGAAAACGAAAGCCCCCAGGTGCGCTACCGGGCCTTAGAAGCCGTCAGCTTTGCCTCGTCGGTGCCCGAGGTGCTGTCGTGGATTGAGCGCACTTACCGTCAGAGCATGGAAAACGACGACGAAGAGGGGCTTCGGGCCGCGCTGTTTGCCATGGGCCGCTCGGCCGACCCGCGGTGGACCCAATATGTGGCCCTGCACCTGCACGACCGCCGACCCAGCGTGCGGGCCGAAGCCGCCACCGCGGCCGGCCGGCTGGAAATGACCCGCGCCATTCCCGACCTGTTGCACCTGCTGGAAGACGCCAACAAGTATGTGCGCATGGCCGCGGCCACCGCCCTGGGCGAACTGGGCGGCGCGAACGAAGAAGTGGCCCGGGCCCTGCGCAAAGCCCTGCGCCGCGCCGAAGACGAAGAAGAAGCCCAGGTCATGGCCGAGGCGTTGGACAACCAGAGCTTCCAGACTTCCCTCATCCTGGGCGATTTGGACCTGATTGAACTCACCCTGCAGGTGGGCGACACGGACCTGCTCGATGTGCAACTGCCCGACGGGGTGGAACTGCGCCGCCTCAACGGCCACCCCGAGGAGAACGACGAGACGACCCAACCGGACGACGAACCCGAAGACGCCCACTAAGGGGGAACCATGCGGCCCGCGTTCCGGTTCCGATGGCAGGGGGTTTGGCTGGCGCTCATCGGCGTGGCCCTGTGGGGGGCGCACGGCTTGCCGCGCGTTGCCGCGGCCACACCCCCGCCCCTCACGCCCCAGGTCCACATCGCCTTCGGCGACGCGGTCACCATCATCCTCCCTTTAGAGCAGCTGGGGCCGGTCCAACGGGTGGAAATTTACCTGCGGCCCGAGGGCCAGGTGGAAACCTACACCCAAGACATGGTCATCGACGGCCCACGCGCCCGTTATGTGCACCCGCTGACCGAGAAACCCCTGCCCCTCTTCGGCCAAGTCTTCTATTGGTTCAAAATCTACCCCGCCCAGGGCCCGGCCTATGAATCACCGGCTTTCGTCTTCATTTATGAAGACAACCGCTTCATGTGGCAGAGCCGCGCGGTGGAGCCGGTAACCGTCTACTGGTACGAGGGCAACCTGGAGCTGGCGGAAATCGCGCTGCGCGCGGCCCACATGGCGTTGCAAAACGCCTTCATCCAGTGGCAGGGCCGCCTGGCCCAGGAGCAAACGGTGCGGGTCTACATGTACGCCAACGCCCGGGACCTGCACACCGCGCTGAGCAGCAGCGCGGGGCCGCCCGACCACGACCCGGTCCCCCAGCACACAGTGCTCACCGTAGCCACCTGGAGCCCGGAGGGCCGCGTGGCCCTGCAGCGCGATATTGCCCATCAGGTGGCCCACATCGTGTTACGCGATACCGTAGGCGAGGGTTACGCCAACCTGCCCTGGTGGCTGAAAGAGGGCCTGGCCACCCTGGCCGAACCGCAAACCCAAACCGACGATTACACCGCGCTGCGCGACGCCGCGCTGAGCCAGCAGCTCATTCCCCTCGCCCAGCTGTGCCGCCCCGAGCCCTGGGATGACCCCGAGGCCGAAGCCCTGGCCCGAGCCGAAGCCGGCGCGTTCGTGGCCCACCTCTATGCCCGCTACGGCCCGGCCGGGCTCCAGCGTCTGCTGGAAGGCTACGCCAACGGCATGGGCTGCGACGAGGGTTTCCGCGCCGCGTTGGGGACTTCCCTCACCGCGCTGGAGGACGACTGGCGCTCTGCGCAAGGGCTCTTTCCCCAGCATGAAAAAGCCGGCGGGTGGGCGGCCCTGGCCGTGACCCTGGCGATGCTGGCCCCCTTCCTGGCCCTGGGGTGGTGGTGGCAACGCCAGGCCGGCGGGCTTTGGGCCCCCAGCCGCCCCCGCTAACGGAGGACGGCCATGGAACGCTTACAGGCCCGCGTTTACGGGCGGGTGCAAGGCGTGGGGTTTCGCCACTTCGTGTGGCAACAGGCGCAACGCTTGGGCCTCACCGGGTGGGTGCGCAACCGTCGCGATGGCTCGGTGGAAGTGGTCGCCGAGGGCCCCCGCGCCGCGCTGGACCAGCTGCTGGCCGCGCTGCACGAGGGCCCGCCCGCGGCCTGGGTGCGCCGCGTCGAGGCCCACTTCGGCCCCGCGCAAGGGGCCTTTGCCGACTTTGCCATCCGCCCCACACAATGAAAGCCCATCCCCCGGCGCACGGAGGCTTGCATGACCGATACACCACCACCCCCCCAGCCCAAAGCATGGCAACGCGCGGCCGTGCTGGCGGCCTTTGTGGCGTTGTTGTTCGTCATTTATCTGGCCATCCCGCGCCCCAACCCATCGGGCGCCGAGGAAAGGCGCGGCTTTTTGGGCGGCCTGCCCGGGCTGCTGCTGCCGGCGCCCACCTACACCCCCATTCCCAGCCCCACCCCGCCCTGGACCCCGACGCCGGCGCCCACGGCCGCGCCCCCCGCGGCCACCATGACCCTCACCGCGCAGCCCGAGGCACCGCGGCTGCGCCTGAAGGTCAACGCCTGGTGCCGCTCGGGGCCGGCGGTGTATTACGAAGCCATGGCCGCGCTGCGCGTCGGCGCGGAAGTGCAAGCCTTGGGCCGCTATGAAGGCGAACGAGGCGCGTATTGGCTGGTGCAAACGCCTCAGGGCACCCGCTGCTGGCTGCCGCAGCGTTATGCCACCCTTGTGGAACCCACGGATTTCGCCGCGCTGCCCACGGTGGAGCCCCCACCATCCCCGCCGGTGGCCTTCGTGGTTGGCCTGGAACGCTATTCCCAATGCGGCCAGCGCCACGGCGTCACCCTGTGGATTCGCAATGAGGGCAACCGCGTGCTGGAATCCGCGGATGTCAAAATCGAAGGCCCCGGCCTGCGCTACACTTTCACCACCCGGCTGGACCACCGCAACGGCTTCGTGTGGTGGCTCAACTGCCAGACCAGCGGCCGCCTGGAGCGCCTGCTGCCCGGCGAAACAGGCTATATGACCATCGACACCAACGCCGACATCCAGGGGGATATCTTTACCGTGACCATCAAAGCCTGCACCGAAAACAACCTGCAAGGGCTGTGCTTGGAACGCCGCCTGGCCCTGCCCTGAAAACGACGCTGCGGACGGCCTCGACCGTCCGCAGCGTTTGGTTTGGCTCACAAACCGTAAATCTCGCCGTACTTGGTGCGCAGGTACTCGAGATAAGGCTCGGCGTGCAGCTCCGCGCCCGTGGCTCGCTCCAGCAATTCCAGCGGCTCGAACTTGCTGCCGTAGCGGTGGATGTGCTCCCGCAGCCAGGCCAGCAGGTCGGCGAATTGCCCGGCCTGGATTTGGGCCTCCAGGTTGGGAATATCGCGACGCAAGGCCTGCCAGATTTGCGCGCTCATCACATTGCCCAGGGCATAGGTGGGGAAGTAGCCCAGACTGCCCATGGACCAATGGATGTCTTGCAGCACGCCCTCCGCGTCGTTGCGCGGCCGCACGCCCAGGTCCGCTTCCATGCGCTCGTTCCACACCCGGGGCAGGTCGTCCACATCCACCGCGCCTTCCAGCAGGGCAATCTCCAGGTCCAGGCGCAGCATGATGTGCAGGTTGTAGGTCACCTCGTCGGCCTCGGTGCGAATGAGGGAAGGCTGCACTTTGTTCACCCCGCGATAGAACGCGTCCACCGAAACATCGTCCACCACCCCGGGGAAGGCCTGCTGCAGGCGGGGCAGCAACCAGGTCACATAGGCCCGAGAGCGGCCCACCAGGTTCTCCCACAACCGGGATTGCGATTCATGGACCCCTAAGGACGCGCCGCCGGCCAGGGGGGTTTCCTCATACGCGGGGTCCACGCCCTGCCCATACAGGCCGTGGCCCATTTCGTGCAGGCTGCTGTAAAAGGCCTGGCCGAAGAAGTCCGTCTCCTTGTAGCGGGTGGTCAGGCGCACATCGTCCACGCTGAAGCCGGTGGTGAAGGGGTGCGCGGATTCGTCCAGTCGGCCGCGCTGGAAATCGAAGCCCATGGCCGCCAACACCTGACGCACGAAGGCCTTTTGCCGTTCCACGGGGAAGGGGCGGTAGAGGAAGGCGTCGTCCACCTGGGGCCGGGCCATAATGGCCTGGAGCAGCGCGACCTGGGCCTCGCGCAGGCGGGCAAACAGGGCCTGGACCGTGGCGGTCTTCATGCCCGGCTCGAACGCGTCGAGCAAGGGGTCGTAGATGTGGTCATAAGGGGCGAAGAACTCGGCATACTCGCGGCGCATTTCCACAATGCGGCGCAAATAGGGCGCGAAGAGGGCGAAGTCTTGGCGTTGCCGGGCTTCCTTCCACCGGTGTTGCGCTTCCGAGGTGAGGCGGGAGAACTCGGCCACCCACTCGGTGGGCACCTTGGTCGCCCGGTCGTATTCGCGGCGGGCCACTTTGAGGAAGCGGGCCGGGTCCCCATCGGGGTCCCAACCCTGGGCCTGCATGTCGGCTTCGGCCTGCGCCAGCCATTCGCCCACCTGGGGCTCGGTGCTCAGACGATGGACCAGCTGGGCCAGTGCGCTCAGCTGTCGGGCCCGGGCTGCCGCGCCTTTGGGAGGCATGTAAGTCTCCTGGTCCCAGCCCAAAACGGCCATGGCCGCGCCATAGCGCGTAATTTCCGCGACCCGCCGGCGCAGCTGTTGAAACGCGTCGGAGGGGACTTGGGTGAAGTCGGTCATGAAAGCTACTCCTTGGGGAAGATTAAGCATCGAAAAGCAGCAAAGCCTCGACGAGGCGAGAGCCGCTTTCACGGCCTACCTCGGCATACACATCCAGCAACGCCTCGTAGGTTCCCGGGCCGCCCAAGAAATCCCAAAATTCACGACCCAGCAGAACCTGATGTTCCACATCGAGATACCGCCGGGCAATGGCATGGGCATAATCGGCTTTGGTTTCACCGTAAGGGTTGTAAGCCATAGCGTAGAAGGCTTGTACCTGGGGCCGCGGCGCTTTACGCAAGGCGTGGGCCCGCAGCAGGCGTTGGGTCACTTCCAGGCACTGGCCTTTGTTGGGCCGCGGCGATTTGAGTTCAAAGAAGTACTCCCGTCCTTGCTCGTCCTGCAAATACAAATCGGCCACCACCCGCCGACGCACGACGGCTTCGCTCTCGGCTCGCAGCACCTCGTCAATCCAGGCCAGGAAATCCGGCTCGACCTGACTTCCGCCACGCTGCAAACGGTTGATGATTTCCTCGATTTTGGCGTCCGCGGCGAAGGCCATTTCCCCCATCGTGCGATACCCCCGGCGCACCAGGGGGAAACGCTGCAAAGCAATAAGGCGGGCGCATTCCTCGAAAGTGCTGCCTAAGCGGGTCGAGAAGGAACGCTCGAACGCACTGGCGCGCAAGAGTTCCGCGGGCAAGATGGCTTCGTGAAACGGCTTGAGCTCACCCTTTGGAGAAACATGGGTTTGACGCGCCCGCCGCTGCCGCTCCCGATAACGCTGGGCTTGATGTTCGGCCAACAGGCCCCGAATGAAACCTTCCAGATATCCCTTGATGCGGGACCGGGTCACCGCGTCCAGGCTCATGGCTTTCTCCACACGAAAACATCTTCGAAAAAGGGCGTGGCCCGGCGACCGGTGCGGCGATTGACCTCGCGCTGCAAATGCCCCACGACTTCAAAGCCTGCGGCGGCGGCAATTTCGGCGTACAAGTTCTGCGTATCGCGCACCACGACGACCACCACCCCGCCGGGTTTCAAAAAGCGCGCCGTGTTGCGGAAGGCGGCAATCATATCTCGTTTGTATGCCTCTCGCGCTTTCTTCGAGGCGCCACGCGCCGCAGCGCCGATTTCCGCCGCCTGGCGTTGCGGCAGGCCCAAAAGCTCGTACGCGTAACGATGCTGTTCGTGATAGTCGATAAGCCCCACATAAGGCGGCGAGGTAATCACCCCGTCAATGCGGCGTGGCAAATCCACCGTGCGGGCATCGCCTTCCAGCACCACCACTTCCACCGGCTTGCGCAGGGCCATATACTGGGTAATCCGTCGCACCGTATCTTGACTATAACGGCGCAAGAATTTGTAAGCCTCTTGCACCGGCTCGCAAACGCGCCGATGCTTGTAACAGTAATAGGGCGTGCGCTGGGGGGCCTTTGGAAAGTCCAAATCAAAGTGGGTGGTCAAGCGCGCCGAACGCGCGGCCCGGGACAGGATGATTTTCAACACATCCTGATAGGTGTATCGCGGGATGAGCGCGCGATAAAGTAACAACTCCCGCAGGGCCTGCGGCGCGTACCACTGCTGTAAATATTCGGTCGCGGCATCCCAGCCGGAGGGCAAATCCACCAGGTCTTTGAACAAGCCATCGCCGCGCCCCAGGTCCACTTTTTCCAAAATATCGGCCACCTCCCAACCCAGCAGGTCGGTGTCATAATGCCCGGTCTTCACCCGCGAAAGCAGCACATTGAACGCCGCAATGTCGGTTCCAATGGCATGGGCGCCAAAAGTGGTCGCCTCGACCAAAGTGGTGCCCGAACCACAAAACGGGTCATACACCACCTGCCCAGGGCGAAAATATTTGCGCAAGAAAATCTCCACCAGCTGGGGGATGAACTTCCCCAGATAAGGGTGCAGGCGGTGCACATGTTTGGTCCGCTCCCGTTCGGG
>JALSPJ010000033.1 GCA_026985995.1 Anaerolineales bacterium | reverse complement strand
GGGGTTAGAGGATGGGGTTTTGACAAGCCGCACTTGCCCCTTCGGCCCTGGCGAACGCCCTTGCCCCGCAATGGCGCTAAGGTGCGAGAGGCTGAGCCCGGCCCCGGCCCCTCACGGCGGCCAGGTTCCCCCTGGACGGCCGTAGGGAGAGCCCCGGCGCCCGTTGACCTTTCCGCCGGGCGGGACTATACTTGGCCCCAGGCGCGGCCCCTGGGGCCCAAAGCGCGCGGCCCCCGCGCCTTCGGAGCGAGACAACCATGACGACCATGACACCCCCTTCGCAGCCCATCAGCGAACAGCGCTTCGTCCAGGTGGTCGAGGCCTATGCCCCGCGACTTTACCGCCACCTGCTGCGCATGTTGGACGACCCCCAGGACGCGGAGGACGCGCTGCAAGAGACCTTCCTCAAGGCCTATCGGCATCTGTCGCGCTTCGAGGGCCGCGCTGAACTTTCCACCTGGTTGTATCGCATTGCCACCAACGAAGCCCTCATGCACTTGCGCCGTCGGCGCAGCACGCCCCTGTCGTTGGAGGCCCTGAGCGCCGACGACACCCATCCCGAGGAAATTCTGCTCACCTCGTGGCAAGTGCTGCCCGAGCAGGCCCTGCTTTCGGCCGAAACCCGTCAGGTGCTCGAAGACGCGGTGGCCCAACTCTCCCCGGCCTTGCGGGCCGTGTTCCTGCTGCGGGATGTGGAAGGCTTTTCCACCCGGGAGACCGCGGAAATCTTGGGCCTGAGCGTCGATGCGGTCAAAACCCGCCTGGCTCGGGCCCGCCTGCGCCTGCGCGAGGCCCTGGCCCGCTACTTCGAGCACGCGGAGGAGACCCGCCCATGAGCCGCACTTTGCCCACCCGCTGCCGTCGCTGGCTGGATGCCATCGCCCTGTATGTCGACGGCGACCTGGAAGCCGACCTGTGCCGCGCGCTGGAGGCCCATTTGCGCCAGTGCCCCGACTGTCGGCTGCTGGTCGATACCACCCGCCAAACCCTTTACCTCTACCGGGCCGCGTCGCGCTACCCTGTGGACCTGCCGCCCGATGTGCATCGCCGTTTGTTTGCCCGCCTTCCGGGTGTTGGGGGAACCCGCTCCGCGGCGGCCAGGCCCAACTCGGAGGCCCAGGCATGAACCCGACCCTGCCCCCCGGCCTGGCGGCCCAGGTGCGCTTCGACCATCGGGGGCTCATCCCCGCCATTGTGCAGGACGCGCACACCGGCCAGGTGCTCATGCTGGCCTACATGAACGCCGAGGCCCTGGCCCTCACCCTGCGCACCGGCGAGGCCCACTTCTGGTCCCGCAGCCGGGGCCAGCTGTGGCACAAAGGCGCGACCTCGGGCCACACCCAACGGGTGGTGGACCTGCGCCTCGATTGCGACGGCGATACCCTGCTGGTGCTGGTGGAACCGCGCGGCCCCGCGTGCCACACCGGGGCCAATGCCTGCTTCTTTCGGACCTACGACCCCCACGCCGACCAATGGCAATCCCTCGCCTTCGCGCCCCAGGAGGCGGTATGAACCCCATTTTCGACGAGCTTTATGCCCTCATTCAGGACCGGCAACGCCGCCCGCGCCCCAATTCCTACACTTCCGCGCTGTTGGCCGCGGGCGAAGACCGCATTTTGCAAAAAGTGGGTGAAGAGGCCGTAGAGGTCATTCTGGCGGCCAAGGGGCAGGGGCGGCAACGCCTGCTCGAAGAGCTCGCGGACCTGACTTACCATCTGCTGGTGCTGTTGGTGGCCTATGGGGTGACTTTCGACGACCTGGCCGCGGAGCTCGCCCGCCGCCGGCGGCACCAGGGGCCCGCCGCGGCCACCGATACGCAGTCAACCTGACAGCCCACTGCTGATTTTTTTCAAAAGGAGTAGTTATGATGGACCCCCAAACCGTTGCCACCGTTCAAGCGCGTGTGCAGCAGCAGGAAGACGCGATTTTGCGTTTCCTGCGGGAAATCATCGCCATCCCCAGCATGGATTCCCAGCTGCGGGAGGTGGGCGAGCGCATCATTGCCGAGCTGCAGGCCCTGGGCTTCGACGAAGCCCGCTTCGACAAGATGGGCAACATCGTGGGCCGCATCGGCAACGGCCCCCGGGTACTGGTCTACGATTCCCATGTGGACACGGTGGGCATCGGCGACCCCGACGAGTGGGAGTGGGACCCCTTCGAGGGCAAAATCGAAAACGGCATTCTGTATGCCCGGGGCGCCAGCGATGAGAAAGCCAGCACGCCGGGCATGATTTACGGTTTGGCCCTGGCCCGCGATTTGGGCCTGCTCGAGGGCTGGACCGTGTATTACTTCGGCAATATGGAAGAATGGTGCGACGGCCTGGCCCCGCGGGCCTTCGTGGAAGTGGACCCGGGCCTCAAGCCCGACTTCGTGGTCATCGGCGAGCCCACCAAGCTGCAGGTTTATCGGGGCCACAAGGGCCGGGTGGAAATGAAGGTCGTGGCCAAAGGCAAGAGCGCGCACGCGGCCCACAACCACCTGGGCGACAATGCCATTTATCGCCTGCTGCCGGTCATCGCCGGCATTCGGGATATGGAACCTCAGCTGGGGGACCATCCCTTTTTGGGCCATGGCAAAATCACCGTGACCGACATGCATGTCAAAACCGCCAGCATCAACGCGGTGCCCGACGAGGCGGTCATTTACATCGACCGGCGCCTGACCCTGGGCGAAACCAAAGAGCAGGCCGTGGCCCAGGTCGAAGCGCTCATTCCCGAAGAGAGCCGGGGCAAAGTGTGGGTCGAAATTCTGCAATACGCGGAGCCCTCGTATACGGGCTTCGTGCTGCCGGTGGAGAAGTTCTACCCGCCCTGGCTGTTGGAAGAGGACCATCCTGTGGTGCAGGCCGGGCAAGCCACCCGACGGCTCATCGGCCTGCCCGAAGCGCCCACGGGCAAGTGGGGCTTTTCCACCAACGGCACCTATTGGGCCGGTGTGGCCGGCATTCCCAGCATTGGTTTTGGCCCGGGCGATGAGGTGTACGCCCACACCGTGTTGGACGAAGTCCCCCTGGTGGAGGTGGTCAAGGCCACGGAATTCTATGCCTTGTTCCCGGCCATGTTGGCCGCGCACCTGGCCGGGCAGAGGTAGCCTCCAGGGGCTGGTGGTGGTTGAAAATGGCAACGCCCCCGCGCTAAGCGGGGGCGTTGGCGTCGTTCGATGCGGTGGTCTCGGCTTAGATGTTGGTCATGATGTTGGAGAACACATTGCCGATGGCGGGACCCAACAGGGCCAGCACCGCGATCACCACGATGGCCACCAGGACCAGGATGAGCGCGTACTCGACCAAGCCTTGACCCTTGACACGCGGAGCGAACAACATACGACACCTCCTACAACCACAGGGGTTGAGTTTTGGGATAATTGCACCCTTAGTATAGCAAGCACACGGCCCTTTGTAAAGGGTCGCGGCCCAAATTGGTCGTTTTTTTACCGAAGTATTGGGGAAAGATGCACGACATAAAACGCGTTGCGTGCGGATTTTAGAAGATTTCCCCCTATCCGCGGGGCTTTTCTTTGGGGCCAGGGGCCGGGCGCACCGCGGTGCGCGCCAAAAGCCCACACGGGGACACGGAGAACACGGGAGGGGGGAAGAAGTTAGAGGTTGGTGGTTGGAAGTTGGCAGTTGGTAGTTGGTGATTAGAGGTTGGAAGGTGGTGGGGGCCGCGCGTGGCTCCCTGCTGACTGCTGACCGCTGTCGTTCATCCGCGGTTATCCGCGTGCATCCGCGGCTTCCTTCCCCCGGTGCAGCATGCTGCTCCCCTACCGGGCCGGGCGACCTGCCGGGTGGCCCCTACCGGGCTCCCTACTGACTGCTTCTTGCCATCTTCCTTCCGTGTTTTTCCGTGTTTATCCGTGGTTTTTTCATTTTATCCGCGGTTATCCGCGTGAATCCGCGGCTTCATCCTCCTGGGCGCAGCGCGCGGCGCCCTTACCGGGCCGGGCGACCTGCCGGGTCGCGCCTACCGCGCTCCCCGCTCCCTGCTGACCGCTCACCGTTCCCTGCCGTCTTTCTTCCGTGTCCATCCGTGCGCGTCCGTGGTTTCTTCTTTTTATCCGCGGTTATCCGCGGCTTTCATCTCCCCCGCGCGGCCCAGCCCCGTTGGCGCAGCACCTCGTACATCAGCAGCGCGCCGGCCACCGCCGCGTTGAGGGATTCCGCGCCCCCGGGCATGGGGATGTGCACCCGCTGGTGCGCGGCCGCACGGGCTTCGGGCGAAAGGCCATGGGCCTCGCTGCCCACCACCAGGGCCACGGGGCCGCGCCCGTCGAGGACGGTGAAAGGCAAGGCCCCTTGCGCGTCCGCGGCATAGACGCGTAGCCCTTGCAGCCGCGGCCGCAACGCGGCCCAAGAACCTTCCCACAAGGCCACATGCCAGTGCGCGCCCATGGCTGCCCGGGCTACTTTGGGCCCCCAGGGGTCCACCGTGGGCGTGACCAGCGCCACGGCCGGCACCCCTGCAGCCCACGCGGTGCGCAACAGCGCGCCCACATTGCCCGGGTCCTGCAGCCGGTCCAGCACCAGCACCCAGTCCGGCCGTGGGGGCCAGGGCCGTTGAGGACGCGGGGCTACCACCACCAGCCCCGGCGGGGTTTGGGTGGCCCGCAGCGCGTCCATCACCGCCGGCGAGACCACATACACGGGCACGCCTTGCGCGTCCCAGGCCTGGGCCAAAGCCCATCCCCGGGCTGCCAGGCCCTCGACCGCGAACACGGCCAGGGGGCGCGCGCCGGCCCGTTGCACTTCTTCGGCCAGCCGTACCCCTTCCACCACCCACGCGCCCGCGGCCCGGCGGGCTTTGGCGCTGCGCTGCAATGCCCGGGCCCAACGCACCTTGGGGTTGCGCCGGGAAGTGATGCGCTGCACTCAGGCCTCCTCGTCGGGCGACCAGGGGGCCAGGGTGTCGTCGTCCAGCACCTGCTGCACCTGCAGCTCGGCCTGTTCCAGCAGGCGGCGGCAGTGGGCCAGCAGCGCCTGCCCCCGGCGAAAGAGCGCCAGCGCCTCTTCCAGGGGCCGCTCGTCTTGCTCCAGGGCCCGCACAATGTCCTCCAATTCGTGCAGGGCTTGCTCAAAGGGCAGGTTGGCGATGTCCTGAGGGATGTCCATCAGGCCGCTTCCTCCGTTGGGGTGGGGGGTTGGGGGG